>CAMCXT010000006.1 GCA_945883545.1 Chitinophaga pinensis
TAATCCTCACGAAATCGTGGGGATTTTTTTTATTCCATCTAATGTAGCGATGAGTGCGGTCCCATCGGGAAAAACTGTTGACTGTAATAGGTCCGGGGGGCTCCCAACGGGATTTCTCCGCTGAAAATTAATCCTCACGAAATCGTGGGGATTTTAAATTTACTTAACAAAATCCTTTTGTTGGTTGTGATTTGAAGGTTATCCAATAAACCAATACAATGATTTCTCACTTTCAAGTGAGACTATTTTAAATACTAATGGTTGCTGCAGTTTGCACAAAAGCAGATTTTTCAATATTCATCAAAACGTAGATTTAGGTTTCTAGAATTATTTTGCAATGTGTTTATAAATAATGTTCAATCTTCACTCTCAAATTGGAGCCTATCAAGTATTTGCTTGATCCTTTCAATTGCGCTTAATTCATCATTTGATAGCGCGTTGCTTGTACTAAATTCTAATTGACCATCTGCATTTTGACGAATGGCGTGTAATTGTTTTGGCGATAACTCTGTCCCCCCTAACTCACCATGATTAAATGTATTCATTACGCAGTTGCTGAGGTGAGAGACTTTACTTGATCTTCTTTCTGGTAAGTGCTTTGTTGCAATGTGAATTGAAATGGCTTAAATCCTTCGTGACTCTGTTTAGGCCATTTAACAAAGAATTTTGTGTTTTTACCACGTTCTGAATCAACCCAAATTTTACCTCCAGCCTCATCCACAATTTTCTTCACAATTGCCAAACCAACACCTGTGCTTTCAAATGAATCTCGGGCTTGTAAGGTTTGGAAAATAACAAATATCTTTTCGTGGAATTGTGGATCTATTCCTGGACCATTGTCTTCAAAACAAAATAAATAATCCTCACCCTGATCTTCGCAAGAAATATCAATAATTGGATTTGGCTTATCGTTGTGCTTAACCGCATTGCTGATCAAATTTGAAACAACCTGTTGCAATTTCATCCGCTCGGTAAAAATTATTGGCATTTTGCCTGCGATGTTAAATTTCACAGATTGCTCCTGAACGAACAATTCTTTCGCATCATCAATTAATTCTGCCACATTTACTTGACTATTCTGACTTTTCACACGGTCGGCGCGAGAATAATCTAGAATACCATTAATAAGAGCTTCCATGCGCATAACTCTACCTTTCAATATTTTGAAATGCTCTTTGGTATCGTTGGTGAATTTATCGCCGATGTCTTCTTCTATCCAAACTGTGAGGTTTGAAATAGCGCGCAATGGTGCTTTTAAATCGTGAGAAACTACGTAGGCGAATTTGTCAAGTTCCTTGTTCGCTTTTTCAAGATACCGGTAATATTCAGCCATTTTAACTTCGGCTTCTTTTCGTTCGGTGATGTCAGAATTTACATGAATGAATCGCTCCAGCTTTCCTGAATCATCTAATATTGGGGTAACATTGACTTGTTGCCAGATCGTTCTTCCAGATTTATGGTATTTCTGTAATTCACCAGAAAAAGAAAAACCTGCACTTAATTTCTCGTTGAGCTGACGAATTGATTCTTTCGATGTTAGCGGGCCATACAGAATATTCTCAGGCTTTTTACCTTCCACCTCGTCGCTGGTAAAACCAGTAAGTCTTGTAAAACCGTCATTCACCCATTCGATATCTCCAACGGCATTGGTAATCATTACCGAGTTATCGGTGTTGGATGCTACAAGCGATAATTTTTTCAGCTCTTCATTTTTCTTTTCGAGCGCAATTGCAGATTCCATCACCTTACTAATTACAATGTTTTTCGAACTTAATAGGTTGTTGGATAAACTGTAAATCAATAAAGTAGCAGTTGTGTAAGTGATCAGATAATCGAGGTTCAACATTAAACCCTCAGAATCAGAATCTATGATATTTCTTACATCCTTTCCATAAGTGTTCGAATAAAAATAAAAGAACACCAAGTTAAGGATACTTAATAAAGAGATCATTTTTCCCGACTTGTTTCCGAGTAACATGAAAGTGGCCAAAATCAATCCGCCCATGTACATCATTCCGGAATTTCTAATCCCGCCAGAATAATAAGTTACGAAATGCAAAACCAAAAAATCGCTCAGCAACGAAATCCAATAGGCAGTCTTGAAATTCTGGTGAATATTTAATGCGAAATAGTTTATCGCGAGTATGATTGTAAGGCCAATCAATGTTTCAGTCATCCAATCTGAAGCACCTGCCACAGAAATAATCTGGAAGGTGATCGACAAGGAGATGAGAAAAGTTGTAAGCGATAAGATTCTAAATAAGTTGAACCTTTGCCGTTCAGTCAAGTCATCCGCGTGAATGCATCGCTGCGCATCTCGAATGAGTAGAATGTCTAAAAAACGCTTTGTAAACAGGTGATTCATGTGCGAGGTTTGTGATTTGCCCTTGCGAATAGGAACAAATGATTATTCGTAAACACATTAAAAACAGTTACTCTGCAATACTACAAATACGTGCCTATTTAGGATTATTTCTTACCTTTTAAACAGCTCAATTATTGCTAATTCGAAAATGAAATTAGATACTATTTTCTGAGTGTCTAAAAATAGTTCTGGAGAACACTTTATCACTCAAACCAATTATCAATCTATTTGCCGAGTCTGCGAAAAATCGACTTCCACTCCCCTCTTCTGAGTTTTGGAAATGCCAAAGCTGCAAACAATCCAATCCCTGAAAGCAATCCAAAAAATATTCCTTCTTGAACAAATTGAATGGCCTTATTTGCCCCTTCCATCAACAACAAACTAATGGCTACATAAAGAAAAATTACGCCCCAGCCCATTAACAAAAACAAGCCAGCAAAGAAAGTTTTTCGTGCTACTGTTTCATCGAAAAATGGCGATTGATTCAATGCATTGTTCATGAGTCTTCCCCATAAAATCAATAATCCTATCGTAAATGCTATTCCAATTTGATAGGTTTCATTGTGACCAATTAACGCATTGTATGTTCCGTGAATGAAAATGGCTAAAATGAATCCTGGAATAAACCCAAGCCAAGATGATTTCTTCAATTTGTATTTCGAATACATCATCTGATAAGCGATAACAGACGAAGTAAACATGTGCATGATGCAAGCATAAAACGCTCTCGATTCGGCAATTTCAATCGAATAACGGTTAAAGTAAATCACATTTTCGATGGTTGCAAAACCTATTGCTCCAACGGAAGCATATTTAATAAAATCGAAAGGTTCGTTTACCACATTTCGAAATGAAAGCATAATCAAAAGCGGCATTATTTTTACAATTTCTTCGAAAAGCGCAACGGCAATAACATGAAATTGTAGTCTAATCAGAAATGGACCTTCATCAGAATACATTTGCTGAAGCGGCCAAATTTGCTGTAAAGCGAAAACGAAAAACAAAAAAACACAGCCAAGAATAAAAGCAATTAAAGTGTAAATACGTCTTTCTTTTTCAAAAACATCCATCCTCCTTAAGAATAGAATGTAAACAAAAGCAATTAAAAATGCAGCTACTGCGGCATAAATATTCATCAGATGATTTTTTACGAAGATAAAATTAAATTTAGAATCAATAATCTGCTTTTAATCCAATAGTATCGATCAAGCTTAAAACTCATTTAGACTTTTATTAACCATTTATATTCTTAAACTTATTGAAGATTATAAATACATTGCTTTAAATTAAATCGCCATGCAAAATCAAGAATATTGGCTCAATTTATTGGCTATTTTCCTTAGGTCTTCGCTTGTTTATATTCTCTTGCTTGCATTGATGCGCATATTCGGCAAAAGAGAGTTAACTCAATTATCAGTACTCGATTTAATTTTGATTTTACTCATCAGCAACGCTGTTCAGAATGCGATGACAGGCCCAGATACTAGCGTTGAAGGAGGAATTGTTGCCGCTACTGCATTGTTCACCACAAATTTGGTTTTAAAGAAAATCTTGAACCTCTTCCCCAAATTGAATGCATTGATTAATGGCGAACCAGTAATGCTCATATATCAAGGAACTATTAAAACTGAAAATCTTAAAAAAGATGGCATATCCCAAACGGAATTAGAAACCGCATGCAGAGAACATGGTGTTAAATCCATTGAAGAAGTTGACCTTGCAATCCTTGAAATAGATGGAAACATCAGCGTCCTTAGCAACGATTTCAAAACCAGATCACGAAAAAAAAGAAGCTGAATTTCAGCGATTTGAATCACATAATCGAATAAAATTATGGCACATCCATGGCACGACGTAACTAGCTTTCCCGACAATGAAGAGTTGGTTCATGCGATTATAGAGATACCTCGAGGCAGCAAAACAAAATTCGAAGTGCATAAGCCTTCAGGTTTGCTAAAACTCGATAGAATGCTGTTTTCAGCAGTGCATTATCCTGCCAATTATGGATTCATTCCAAGAACCCTAGCCGGGGATAATGATCCGCTCGATATACTAGTGATTTGTCAGGCCGATCTGCCACCACTTACGCTTGTTGAAGCCCGCGTAATTGGCGTGATGCGCATGCGAGATAGAAATGAAACAGACGATAAAATCCTAGCTGTTGCACAGCACGATGTGTCGATGCGCAATATCCACACGTTGAGCGATCTCCCTGATTACATCATGGCAGAAGTTCGTCGTTTCTTCGAAGATTACAAAAAGCTTGAGCAGCGCAACGATGTTGTGGTTGAGGAAATTCTTGACATCGAACAGGCGCGAAAAATTATTGATGAAAGTGTTACCGGCTATCAGCAACACTTTCATCCGGAAGCGTAATTAACGTTTTGTGATGAATCGGCGGCGATTGTTCCAGCCCCAGATTCCAGCCAACAATGGAACCATTATCCAAAAGAAATAGGATTTTGAGTTGCCGCCATTGTTGATGAAACTGAACACCCTTTCGAATCGAATTCCTGGAAAACCACGGTTGGTAGCACGAGACAACCAGATAAACACAGCCTTTCCAACCACATGATCGTGCGGAACAAAGCCCCAAAAGCGAGAATCTAATGAGTTGTGACGGTTATCTCCCATCATGAAGTAATAGTTCTGCTTGAAGGTATAGCTTGTTGCTGGAGAGCCATTTACAAGAACTTGTTCGCCTTTCACTTCTAATTTATTGTCTTCGTAATCACGAATGATTCGCTCATACATGCGAACATTGCTCTTGTTCAAAGGAACAGTTACGCCTTCTTTTGGCACCACAATCGGCCCATAATTGTCGCGATTCCAAGGCAGAGCTGGCATATGCGGGAAAGCGCGGTAGTCGTACTCATTTGCAGGATTGAGCAATGGCTGAATGTCTGCAACTGCATTCACATTGCGCAACTTATCCAAGTTCTTGCTGTTAAGCATGGCCACCGGATAGCTAGATTGCTGTCCGTAAAAGTCTGTGATATCAAGTTTATCAAGTGTTTGTTGACTCAATGGAGAGCGCAATGCAAGCTGATAAGAAAACTGAAGCAGTTCAGGATTCTTCGCCATTTTATCGTTGATGAAAACCTGTCCACTTCTGATCTCGATTTTATCTCCTGGAATTCCGATACAACGTTTCACGTAATTGTCGCACTTATCGATTGGTCGAACCACGAGATCATATCTTTGTGCAACAGACTCACGCGCCATTTTCATCAAAGCATCGCGGTTGAGTTCAGGGTCCATCTTCATGCTCAAAGCAATTGTATGCATCGTATCGAGCACGATTCCGTAATAGCTTTCACTTTGACGCTGAACGATTACCGTATCCCCTTCAGGGAAATTGAACACCACAACATCATTGTTCTTTACAGAGCCAATTGCTGGAAATCTCATGTAAGGCAATTGAATCCAAGTTGAATAGGATGGTGTATGATCAGTTAGTGGTAATGTATGGTGAGTAAAAGGTACAGTTAGCGGCGTATTAGGCACTTTCGAACCGTAGCTTACCTTGCTCACAAAAAGATAATCGCCCACTAGCAGCGATTTTTCCATCGAAGGCGTTGGAATCGTGAAAGCCTCTACGAAAAATGAACGGATGATTGTAGCTGCAACAACAGCAAATACGATGGCTTCCGACCATTCAGTAACTGTTGTTCTTTCGTATTTCTTCCAATAATCGTTGCCCATCCAACGGTATTGATCTTGAAATCCAAGTAAAATCAAGGCAAGTGGAGAAAGTACAACACCACCAATCGTTTTACCAATGCTGTCGACTTCAAAATTTCGAATGGTGAGAAAAACCAATACCAAGAACATCATGATGTTAACTCCTGGAATGAGCATCAAAATGAGCCACCACCAAGGACGATCAACCATTTTCAACCAAATGCAAATATTATAACCAGGCACAAAGGCTTCCCATCCTTGCTTTCCTGCTTTGCGGAAAACACCGAAAAGCCCAGCATGAATGAGCAATAGTACTAGAATATTAACGATCCATTTGATTTCCATAATCTATCGTAGGTTTAAAAGGTCTTGCATGGTGAAAACACCTTGCTTTTGAATTAAAAATTTAGCTGCAACGATTGCTCCTGCTGCAAAGCCTTTTCGGTTAAAGGCATTGTGTGTGAAGATAATTTCGTCGTTGCTTGAAGTATAGTGAACGGCATGTTTGCCAATGGTTTCTCCTTGACGGAATGCTGTTATCTGAATTTCTTCGTTGGTTGGACTTCCGTTTGAAACCCAATGATGATAATCGTTTCTGTTATCGATTATTTCTTGGGCAAGCCAAATTCCAGTTCCACTTGGCGCATCTTTTTTGTGGATGTGATGCTCTTCTTCCATGTGGATTTTATAATCAGGATGGGCTTGCATGAATTCTGCCATCCAAGCATTCATTCGAACGAAAAGATGGACTCCAACACTAAAATTAGAGGCATAAAACAATGCAGCCTGATGGTTTTGGCAAAGTGTAGAGACTTCCTCTAGTTTTTCGAGCCATCCTGTTGTGCCAGTAACTACAGGAACACCCAGACGGAAACAAGTTTCAAGGTTGGAAATCACTTGATCGGGCGAAGTAAATTCGATAGCTACATCGCAAGATCCCAAAGTGGTTTCCCAGTTTGATGTTCTTTCCTTCCCGAAAATAAAAACTTCATGATTGCCTTCATCCGTAAGCAATTCATGGATAATCTTCCCCATTTTTCCGTAACCTATCAGCGCGATCTTCATGTTAAAAACGGAGATTAATGCCCAATCCAATTGAATTTCGAGCAGTTATAACATTATAAACAGGTTCTGGTCGGATGTTTAAACTTAGGTCGTCGCTCATGTTGAAATCGAAAAAATGAGCATCAACGGTAGCATCAACAATATTCAATGCATACAACAATGCAAAACCGATCACGGTTAAATCGCGGTTTCTCCTGTAAAAATCTTGCAGTTCGTTTAAGTCGCTGTCGGAATAAAGCGTCAAATCTGGATTGAAATTTCCGGATTCTCCTGATTGGCGGAGAATCAGTTCATCTTTGTGCAAACGATAATTCTTCGAGCTAAATTGATAGGAATAAACCAAGGCTGCTGTTCCAGCTCCGATGATGCCAATCTTCCAGTATTTTTTGTTGTAAGCCTGACCTAGTCCTGGAAGGATCGCAGAATACAATCCAGCTTTAGCAGGAGAATGAAGCTTTTTATCTGGTGTTGAAGCAAATTTGCTTTGACTTTGAAGCTTTTCTTGGATTTTGGTTTGAACTGAATCGGAGCTTACATTTTTAGATTTCCCCAGCTTATTCATCATCTTGGCTTCGCTGGTATCTATTTGCGAAAAAGATGACTTGGAATGCAACAGAATCAGCATCCCTAACCAAAAAACTCTGAAGAGTTTACGCTCCATCAAGGGATCAGTTTCCTTAGGATTTCATTCAATTCAGCTTCAGAATTGAACTTGATGGAAATTTGACCTTTACCATCCTTTCCGGATTTAATGTCGACAGGTGCAGAAAGCCTTTGGTGAAGCATTTTCTCGGCCGATTTGATGGCTTGCGAAACATTTGCTTCTACTGGTTTATCAGGCGTTCCTGATTTGGTGTTTCGTGCAGCTTCTTCAACCTGGCGAACCGACATTTCGCTGCTCAAGATTTGGTTGTAAAGACTTAATTGAAGCTTCGGATCCTCAATGTTTACCAACGCGCGGGCATGCCCCATGGTAATTTTCCGTGAACGAATACCAAGTTGAATTTCTGGTGGAAGCTTAAGCAAACGAAGATAGTTGGCTACAGTTGATCGTTTTTTCGCAACTTTTTCTGAAACCTCTTCTTGTGTCAACTTCAATTCTTCGAGCATTCGTTGATATGCCAAAGCGATTTCGATAGCGTCTAGTTCTTCGCGTTGTATGTTTTCAACGAGCGCCATTTCGAGCATCGCCTGATCGTTTGCGATGCGCACATAGGCAGGGATTTCGGTGAGCCCGGCAATTTGAGAAGCCCTGAAACGACGTTCACCACTGATGAGCTGGTATTTATCATAGCCCATTTTTCGCACAGTAACAGGCTGAATCAAGCCCATTTCCTGGATGGATGCTGCCAATTCCTTTAGTGCTTCCTCTTCGAAAAATGTTCTTGGTTGAAAAGGATTCGCCTCGATGCTAGCAATTGCCAGTTGTGAGATCGATCCAACAGCCCCATTTTCTGATTGGCCGGATGATTTGGTCGTAATATCGGTATCTGGACTGGTGAGCAAAGCGCCAAGTCCTTTTCCGAGGGCATTTCGTTTATTGTTCATGAAGGACAATTCGATCAGTTGTTTCGAACATCCAAATCATCGACAATTTTATCGCTGATAGGGATTCGAGTGAGGTCGTTTTTTTGCAGGATTTCTCTTGCAAGATTCAAGTAATTTATGGCTCCAGATGAGGAAGCATCGTGCATGATAACCGACAATCCAAAACTTGGTGCTTCGCCTAAACGAATATTGCGTTGGATAATTGTATCGAACACCATTTGCTGAAAGTGTGTTTTTACTTCTTCTACCACTTGGTTTGACAAGCGTAAGCGGCTATCGTACATGGTTAATAAAATCCCCTCGATTTCGAGTTCTGGATTGAGTCGAGATTGAACGATTTTAATGGTATTGAGAAGTTTACCCAAGCCCTCAAGTGCAAAATATTCGCACTGTACAGGGATGATCACTGAATCGGCAGCCGTAAGTGAATTCACGGTAATCAAACCCAATGATGGAGAGCAATCGATAATGATAAATTCGTATTGATCGCGGATTTTCGCAATCGCATTTCGCATCATGTGCTCGCGGTTGAGCATGTTGATCATTTCGATTTCAGCACCAACAAGATCGATGTGTGCTGGAATGATATCCATGTTCGGAGTGGAAGTGCTCAAGATGATATCCTTCGGTTCCGCTTCATTGATGATGCATTCGTAAATACTTGTACGGATGTTTCGAGGATCTAAGCCGATTCCAGATGTGGCATTTGCTTGCGGATCCGCATCAATCAATAAGGTTTTATGCTCAAGAATAGCCAGACTGGCAGCGAGATTTATCGCGGTAGTTGTTTTACCAACTCCACCTTTTTGGTTCGCAATTGCTATGACTTTACACATGGTTAACGATCGATTGATTAGGTGATTAAACTTTTCAGAAATCAACGCAAATATAAGCAATCATGAAGGCCATGACCTTGAAAATGATCAACAAAAAGCCGTTCGTAAGTTTGGAAATGTTAATAAAGGCAAGTGAAATTAATACTCATTCCTTGCTTCTATCGCCAATCAATCGTCTTAGATATTTAACGCCTTAGAACGAATGCCCCATTTTGTCACGCTTTGTTTCTAAGTATTTGGCGTTGTGCTTGTTTGGCGCGATTACAATTGGTACGTTTTCAACGATTTCCAAACCGTACCCAATCAATCCAGCACGTTTGGTTGGATTGTTTGTAATCAACTTTAACTTGCTGATTCCGAGATCTCTGATGATTTGTGCACCAACACCATAATCGCGTTCGTCCATGCGGAAACCGAGTTTTTCGTTCGCTTCAACAGTATCATAACCTTCTTCTTGCAGCTTGTAAGCCTTGAGTTTATTGAGCAAACCGATGCCCCTACCCTCTTGGTTCATATAAACGATTACGCCTTTCCCTTCTTTCTGGATCAAATCCATGGCTGCATGTAACTGCGGACCACATTCGCATCGGCATGAACCGAAAATGTCGCCTGTTAGACAAGACGAATGCACACGAACCAAAACAGGTTCATCGGGTTCCCAAGTGCCTTTTACCAAAGCCAAATGCGGCTGACCAGTATTTGTTTGTGTGTAGGCAATCAAATCAAAATCCCCACGATCAGTAGGCAAGTCTACATCTACTTCGCGCTTGATCAAACTGTCGTGCTCTAGTCTGTATTTGATTAAATCTTCTATTGAGATAATCTTGTAGCCTTTCTCAGCTGCCAATTCCTTTAATTCAGGAAGACGCGCCATCGAGCCGTCTTCATTCATGATTTCTACCAAAACACCCACAGATTCAAAACCTGCTAGGCGCGAAAGATCTGAAGCGGCTTCGGTATGCCCAGCACGTCGCAAAACACCACCATTCTTCGCTTTCAAAGGGAAAATATGTCCTGGTCGTGCAAAATTGTTGGGTTGCATTTCTGGATTGATCAATGCCAAAATAGTTTTCGAACGGTCTTGAGCAGAAATCCCTGATGTACAACCATATCCAAGCAAATCGATCGAAATCGTAAAGGCTGTTTCATGCGATGAGGTGTTGTTGCTCACCATCATGTGAAGATCCAATGCCTCGCAACGTTCTTCGGTAACAGCTACGCAGATCAAGCCACGACCCTGTTTGCTCATGAAGTTCACCATTTCGGGTGTTGCATGTCGCGCCGCACAGATGAAATCACCTTCATTTTCGCGGTTTTCATCATCTACAACGATAATGGCTTTCCCGTTTTTCAAATCTTCGATGGCTTCGGGAATGGTATTGAGGCTGCTTGTGTGCATGGCTAGTTAATTGGTCGGCTTTCTGAAGTAACTTCTTCAGTTGATTCAAGAAAACGGTTGAGCGCTTTGTTTTGTTCAGCCCAACTGTATCGGCTCAACATGAGTTCGCGGGCATTTTGTCCGAGGCGAATCGCTAACTCGGTATTGTTCAATAGATATGAAATGGCTTCAGCAACTTTTGCAGGCGTGTCGGCAATCCAAATTTCTTTGCCATGGCGTGCACCAATGGCATTGTTTGCCAGGCTAGTCGTGATTACAGGCATGCCCATCGACATGGCTTCAAGGATTTTATTTTGCATACCGATGCCTATTTGCATAGGCGCTACAAACAATCGGGCTTGTTGATAGTATTTTCTGAGATCCTTCACCCAACCTGTTAATTGCAGATTTCTTGAATGAAGTCGGGTTAACTCTGCAGACGGATTCTTTCCCGCTGCAACCAGCTGAATGTGAGGAAAATCTTCCTTCAACAATGGAAAAACCTCTCTCACCAAATAACTCACACAATTCACATTGGGCTCGTATTGCATGTTGCCCGTAAACAGTAAATCGATCGTTTTAGCAGATGGCTCAGGTTTGTAGAAATCAACGTCCACTCCATTTGGAAGGATGATCATTTCCTTTCGTGCAGGATGATCGATCAAACCTGCATCTTGCTGAGAAATGATGAAACGTTTCTCAAATTGATCAAACACATCGGTTTCATATTTCCGCAAACGATTCAATTCAACCTTGATGAGCAAACGTTTAAAAAAAGATTCATGCTCTAACCTGCGCTCCAAACCTTTCGAAAATGCATCTTGGTAATCAATCACTTTTCTCGGAACCTGAAGCGTTTTGCAATGTGCTGCCATGCGAACGAGCTGACAATACAAAAGATCTGGTTTTACTTGAGATGTATATTTTTTCAATCGCTTCAAGGATGCACGCGAGGTGAAATATGCTACTTGAAATGGCAAACGGCTAAACACATTGAACGCAAGACGCAAAATTATCCCCGGAAGGGACTGCTTAACAATGCAAACATCTGCGCAAACAGCCTTTACTTTCTCGAGTTCTTCGGGCTGAATTTTCTCGTTGGTGAGGCAAAACAGAAACACTTGATGCGATTCTGCCAAACCCAAAATGTGGTGCCAAGCTCTGAGTTTATCTCCCTTATCTGTTGGAAGCGGAAATCTAGAAAGGACAACTAATACTTTCAAGTGCTGATAAGGGTTTTGTAGAATGCAATGAGCCGGTTCGTTAAAGTTTCCGGATCAAAATTGTTACGGGCAAAGTTAATCGCATTTTCTGAAACCTCGTTTATCAGCTCAGGATTATCCCTCAGGCGCTGAATGACCTCAACAAAATCAGCAGGTTGGTTACAAATAAATAAGTGTTTCCCATGTTCTGCATCAATGCCTTCAAGTCCACAACTTGTGGTTAAAATTACTTTGCCCAAGCTGAGTCCTTCGATAATTTTCACGCGAATTCCTCCGCCACTTAACAGCGGAACCACCATCAAACCGTTATCGCGCATAAACGCATAAGCATCGGGCGCTTCCATTATTTTCACACCGTCGATGTTCAATTTTTTGTACCGTTTCGGCATAGATTTACCTGCAAAACTGAAGGTAATTTCCGGGAATTTCTGATGCACTTCAGGCCAAACATCCTTCAAAAACCAGTCGATTGCTTCTTGGTTTGGCTGCCAATCCATTGCTCCAATATGAAAGAGCTTTTGGGTTTCATTCAGTTTATTTGGGTTTTCCCTCCGGGGAATGGGCTGCGCGATTCCGATAACTTCGGCAGGAACATTAAGCCCCATCTGATAGAATTGTTCAAGATCGCTTGAGGAAATTGCTACCACGGCCGAAACACTACGAATTCGTTGAATTTCCTCCAGTTTCAATCGACGACTCATTTTAGATAAGTAGAACCGTTTGAGCGGATTGGCAGCATTTTGAGCGAGGCGTTCCCATATTTTATGCTCCACATTGTGGGCACGAAGCACCACTGGGCATTTGATTTTATCGAGAATCGGATAAATCAGCTCCAAGGCAAAAATGCTCTCAGCCTGCACTATGTCGTATTTCTCAGCCTTGATTCTTAGCAGTAAGTTTTCAGCAATCTGTTCAGATCTGAAACGCGCTAAGTTGTAGGAAGATCTAGATCCAATCAGGTTAAACAATGCTCCACCAATCCGAACGCTGGTATCGAGATTTTCGGTGTGTACATAAAATGGGTAATTCTTCGGAATATCAGCAGGAATAGGATGTCCGGGAGTTCCAAGTAAGAACTGATGAAGTTCTATTCCGGCATTCTTTAATCCTTCTGCCATACTTTTCATGGCGAGTTTTCCTCCATCCATGGGTGGAAACAGACCTTTCTGACTGATCTGAAGGATTTTCAACGCTTGGTTGCAGGTTTGAAAATTGAAACCAACGAGACAAAAAATCGGCGGTAAGCGTCCATATCAAACAGCACAGAATCGCGCGTTGATTTGTAGGTCAAAAACAATCCAATTGGAAGTAGCACAGCAGTTGAAAGCCACATGCCCCAAAAAGGTGTGAGCACTGCTTCACGGGCAAGTTTTTCGCCAGTGATTGACACCATGTGGTAGATAACGAAGAAGATCAACGAAAAAACCACCGGCATTCCCAAACCACCTTTTCGAACAATCGCTCCCAACGGAGCACCAACTAAGAATAGTACCAAACATGCAAACGACAAAGTGAATTTTCGGTGCCATTCAATTTGGTGGCGATACACACGTTCTTGCTCCTGTTCGAAGGTCGTGATGGAGAAATCTAACGAACTTTTTGATGACCTTAAAATCGATGATGCTTGCTCAAGAATTCTGAGTTTCTCACTTGACTTGAAGTTATTTATAACGACTTGTTTGTCTTTAAGTTCCTTCTGCTGATAGTTTGAAATCACCGGCTCTTCCTTCGGATCATTCAATCTTCTTAGACTATCAATGCTCATTACTTTACCCGTTTTCATAGCTTCTTTCATGGCAATCTGAAGCAGCAATTCCTCTTCGCGCTTTAAATTAGAATCAAGAGGTACTTTAACAATGGTATCCTTTTTAACCTCCGTTTTTATCTTGTTGCTAAAAGTGGTGGTGTAGTTTCTTTTAAGGTCGAAAAACGGACCATGAAACAAGACTTTGGTCAGGTAAAGTTTATCGGCAAGTATCTCACGCTCTAAGGTATCAGTTTCAGCTTGAAGCTGCGACAGATTGAGCATCTGGTAATTTTTCTTGTACAGATTTTCGTCTGATTTGCCCATGCTAAAAATCGACAAATCGAAGCGAATCAAATCTTCAGCAAATTGCTCTTTCAGGAATGGAAAAGAGTTTCTGCTTCTCTTTTTGCCAGGTTCGGCTTCGGTATATGTGTAGCCGTTTTTAAGGCGTAGTTCAAGGTAACGTTTATCGGCCGATTGATTCATTTCGCCCTTTTCGGCAATAATGAGTCGTTCGTTTCCATTCTGCCGCGAATGGTCATAAATCATGATGTCGGAAAGCTCTTTTCCGTCGCTCGATTTTTTACCAATTCTGATTACATATTTATCAATATCATTGTTAAAAACGCCCGGTTTGATATTGAGTTCAGGCCGTTTTTGAGTGATGTCGCCCAACAGGGTTTTCATTTTCAAGTTGGCGATGGGCAGCACATTGTTTGAGAAATAAAAAGCGCCAATACTAAGTGCGAAACAAAGAATAAAAATTGGCCGCATGGCGCGCTGTAAGGAAATCCCAGAGGCCTTCATGGCGGTGAGTTCCATAAATTCACCCAAATTACCAAAGGTCATTAGCGAAGAAAGCAGAATGGCCAAAGGCAAAGCCAACGAAAAAGTGGTAAGTGAAACTAAACCGAGCAGTTTAAAGATAATTACCCATTCGAGGCCTTTACCAACGAGGTCGTCGACGTACTTCCAAACGAACTGCATCAACAGGATAAACACTGCGATGAAGAACGTAAGAACAAAAGGTCCGAGATAGGACCTAAGGATGAATTTGTCTATTTTTTTCAATGAAAGCCTGAAATCAGTCGGCAAAAATACACATCAAGCGCCAATCACGCGGTGTAATTTCTGAATGGCACTATCCCAAGATAATTTAACTTCATCATCGTCGCCATCTTCAGCGAAATCTGTAACCATCAAGGCAGTTTCGCCGGTGATGTCGTCCACTTGAATTCGAAATTCGAAATACACATTGTCTGGACCATCCACCCAACGGTAACGTGCATATACATTTTCTCTAGAACCAGTAAGTTTGGCCACTTGTTCTGAGTCTTTGTTCCAAATAAAAGTATACATCCCCGCCCGAATATTCACATTATCGCAGAACCAATCCGAAAGCCCACTTGGCTCTGTCAGAAAAGAATAGAGTACACCAGGCGAGCACCGCAGGAGATATTCAAGTTCAATTTTTTTCTGATCACTCATAGTTTTTAGCGTTAATTGCAAGTTGCTATAATACAAAAAGCCTTATTCACAGCAAATTCAAAATCGCTTATTTTATTGATATGCTTTCCTATCAGCGTGTTAAGGTTATTAACGAATTGTGTTAATTTCGCGGCATGTTCCGCGACAGAAAAGTAGTAGTTGTGCTTCCGGCTTACAATGCCGCACTAACCCTCGAAAAAACGTATGCCGAAATCCCTTTCGATATTGTGGATGAAGTGGTATTGGTTGATGACCACAGTTCAGACAATACCTCCGATTTGGCGAAAAGAATCGGCATTCGGCATGTAATCCGCCACGAAAAGAACAAAGGATACGGCGGAAACCAAAAAACCTGTTACGCCAAAGCCTTAGAGCTTAATGCCGATGTGGTTGTGATGCTTCACCCTGATTATCAGTACACTCCACTGTTAATTCACTCGATGGTGGCCATTATCGCCAACGATTTGTATCCAGTTGTTTTTGGATCTCGAATTCTTGGAAAAGGTGCACTAAAAGGTGGAATGCCGATGTACAAATACATTGCGAATCGCTTCCTCACTTTGAGTCAGAACATCTTGATGAACCAAAAACTGTCGGAATACCACACTGGCTTCAGGGCATTTTCGGGTGAAGTTCTTAAGAGTCTTGATTTCACGCACAATTCCGACGATTTCATTTTCGACAATCAAATGATCGCTCAAGTTTTCGCCAAAGGTTTCGAAATCGGTGAGATTACTTGTCCAACAAAATATTTTGAAGAAGCCTCTTCGATCAATTTCCGTCGAAGCTCTATCTATGGATTGGGTGTTTTGGGCGTTTCATTTCGGTATATGTTGCACAAGGCAGGCCTGGCCAAATGGAAACTTCTCGCTTAATAGCCTAGATAATTCCCAAGGCGATCAAACTTCCCGACAACAAAAGGAACACAGCCACCAACTTTCGAATCAACGAAATTTGAACTTTCCCAATGTACTTGTTGCCTAACCAAGCGCCTGCAAATGCCGAAAGCACAGCAGGTAACAAGGTCATGTAAGGCAATTCTCCTTCGCCACCGATATACATATAATATGGTATCCGAGTGAGGTCGATCGCACAGGCAATAAAAATCCCTGTGGCAATAAACGCTTCGCGGGATAAACCTGCACGAATCAAAAACGCAGTTCTGAGCGCACCTTGATGCCCACTCAATCCCCCAAAAAATCCTGATAAAATCCCGCCTAAGGGAAGCCACTTGAGATCGATTTGAAGCGCTCCGAATTTCTTGCTGAGCTCGAGAATCCCAAAAATCACCATCAACAAACCTACCGTCAATTGAATTGGATCGATAACATATCCCATTTCTCCAATTGTATAATGGTATAAACCTTCCGATTCATCAAGAATACCAAGCAGATTCGCCCCTGCCAAGCCTGCAGGAATCGCAAACAATGCAAATTTCAGCGCCAGTTGCTTGTTCGCTTGTTTCCAAACCAGCACTGCCTTGAAACTATTGTTCAGAAAATGAACCAATGCCGTGAGAAAAACGGCTGTTTGCACACCATAGAATACCGAAAATACTGGCAGAAGAAGGGTGCCAAGTCCGAAGCCGCTGTAAAAAGTAAGCAACGAAGCCAAAAAGGCAACAACACAAATGAGTAGAATTTCCAAAACGAGCCTTTCAGTTTGAATGGTCGCAATTTACAGCACAATTTGAGAGATCTTTCAAATCGTTGATGAATGGGGCATTTTCGCTGTACAGAAAAGTATTCTGTGAAGATTCAAACGGTCGGAAGAGGTAAAAAACTTGGTGGTTCTTGATTCTGATTTTATCCACATAACGATGCGTGAGCCTGAATTCCTCCGCACTATTCTTCGACAGATTCTTCAACCACGAAACGCCCAATCTTAAATACAAAGCGTAAACTTCACCAGTGGTTTCATCCTGAATGAGCTGCTTTTGGTATGACTTGTCTTCATGGAACTTCATAGTCTCTTGGCTACTTCGTTGCACATGTTCATCGAAAATCAACAACGAATCCCGGTAATGGTCAAACGTTTCAAATTGGTTGTTTTGTTTCATCATCGGGCTATACAAAGGATGCCACCAAATGGAGCGTGTGAAACCAGTGTAGGCAGCCGCAAGGTCATATTGATCTTCTCCTGTCCGCCGGCAACGGCGCCTAATTTCTGTTTGATCCTTGAACGACAAGAAATTGAATTCAGCAAAGTACAAATCCCGCAGATGTTTGTCTTTTACAGTTAAAACAGTATCGTAATTCCCTTTACGATCGAGTTTCAAGTAGGCAAATTCAGGCCGGTCGTTTCTCCAAGTACTGTAAACCATCGCCGAATCGTTCATCACTGGTACGCGTCGAATGCCTGAATAATAATCGTCTGTTCCAATAGACGAAAGCATATGCATCGATACCAAGTACACCGACGACAAACATTCTAAATAAATTGTTCCAGCAGCATCTTTAAAAAACCTTTCAGCCTGATCTTGAAGCTTATACGCCTTTAGTTCACGGTTTTGTTGGTCAAACAGCCTAAGCATGCAACGATCTGGACGTTTATCCCAAGTGAGCAGCCAAATAGAGTCACCCCAAAAAACATAGTCTTTGATCATCCAAACCGGCGAACTCACGATGGTATCGGGATGAACAATTCCATTCACTTCGAAGGTTTTGAGTGTATTGTCTTTTCGATGCATCAGTAATTGATTATCGGAGAGCATGGTCACTTCCACCTTCAAGGGATCAAATCCGGTTCGATTGATCCGCAAGTGTTTGATTCCTAATGTGTCGATCCCAAAACAACCTTGTGCATTCGAGTACACTTGTTGGTTTCCATTGGTAATAACAGCGCCCGAAACAGGCTTTCCATCTTGATCTACCAAACATGCTTCAAGGCGTTGAGCATTCGCATCGGCAACCAAAAGCAGCATCACAACTGCTAAAAGAAAATGTTGAATCCGCATGGCTTTAAGTTTTGAATGAAATTAGCCATCCGCAAGTAAAAGTAGAAATACAGAATCGGTCGGTTGTCGGACAATGTGCCAGAAATTCTGATCCTAAACTTTCATCTTTTATGATCTTAATAAGCGCGAATCAACCACTTTAAAAAATGTTTTCACAAGTCGTATTATTTAATCTGAATTGCTTGGATTGCAGATTCGCATAACGGTTCTTTGCACAGTGACGAAAAGGGTATTGCTAACAGGTGGTCCGGGATTCGGAAAGTCGAGCATCATTGAAGAAATGGAGCGTCGTGGTCTGAATGTACACCATGAAATTGCGCGGAATATTATCCAACAATCCATCGAAACTGGCGGCACATCCACACCTTGGCAAGACATCGATTTGTTTTCTAAACTTGTGCTCGAAGGCCGAATTCAACAGTTTCATGAAAGTGTAAATACTACATCCTTTTATGATCGCGGCATTCCCGATATCGCAGGATTTCTAAAGAAGGAAAAACAAGCCATCCCTGCAGCATTGTGGCAACATTGTGAATCTTTGAAATACTTCCGACTGGTTTTTATCACTCCTCCTTGGGAAGCCATTTTTCAAAAAGACCCTGAACGAAAAGAAGATTTTGTGGCGGCAATAAAAGTTCACAAAGCGCTCGAAAGCATCTATATAGAACTAGGCTACAAACTTATTCCGGTTCCAATGGGATCGATAACGCAGCGCGCCGACTTCATTTTAAATTTCCCTGGAGTGCGTTCTTGAATTAATCACGTGGTTTTCGAGTAATTTTAACCGCCCATGTTCAAACCCGAAGATATACTGCAACAATATTGGGACTTCAATGCCTTTCGGCCCCTGCAAAGAGATATTGTGCAATCGGTTTTGGATGGCCACGATACCTTAGCGCTGCTTCCCACTGGTGGAGGAAAATCGCTCTGCTTTCAAGTACCAGCGCTATGTATCGACCAGTTGTGCTTAGTGGTTTCGCCGCTCATTGCGCTGATGAACGATCAAGTCGACAATCTTCGTAAACGCGGCATCGAAGCAGGATTGATCTCATCCGCCATGGCGCCTGAAGAAATTCCTATTGTGCTCGACAACTGCATGAGTGGGAAGTACAAGTTTCTTTACGTGTCGCCGGAACGCCTTACCAATGAGCACTTTATTGAAGCACTTCGACACTCCCGGGTGGGCATGATCGCCGTCGATGAAGCGCATTGCATCTCCCAGTGGGGCTACGATTTCAGACCAGCATATCTGGAGATTTCAAAAATTAGAGCACTCATCGGGCTTCAAATTCCGATCATTGCATTAACAGCAACTGCTACACCGAGTGTTTGTAACGACATTGAATCGAAGCTAGAATTCAAGAATAACAAGCGTTTCCAAAAGAGCTTCAGAAGAGATGAATTGGTTTATGTAGTTCGTGAAACGGAAGATAAACTGAAGCAAATACTTCGAATTCTCGACAAAGTGCCTGGAAGCTCGGTGATTTATGTGCGCAACAGAAAAAAGACGCGTGAAATCTCCGATTGGCTTATCCAACAAGGCATTGCTGCCACTTCATACCACGCAGGAATCGACTTTGTAACACGAGCACTTAGGCAACAACATTGGATCGAAGGAAAAATCCGCGTGATTGTTTGCACGAATGCCTTTGGAATGGGGATCGATAAACCCGATGTGCGCTCAGTGATACATATAGATCTACCCGATTCTCCTGAAGCCTATTTTCAAGAAGCCGGGCGAGGCGGAAGGGATGGCAAAAAATCGTGGGCTGTGTTACTTTCTGAGCCAGCCGATGCGGAAGATGCCATTCAAAGATTCAGGCGACAGTTTCCAGGTTTCGACACTGTGAAAGCCATCTACAATTGGATCGGTAATTATTTGCAACTGCCCGTTGGAAGCGGCGAAGGACTCTCCTACCCTTTCGATGCTGGTGAATTTTCAATGCGCTACAAAATTCATCCAATCGAGTGCATTCAAGCCATTCGATTCATGGAGCAAGAAGGATTGTTAAGCTTTTCGGGCGATGCCGCAACGCAATCGAGGGTGTTCATCCCTGTTGATAAGGAAACGCTATATGAATATGAAGTAAAAAATCAACAGGCAGAACTGCTTCTGAGAACCATGCTTCGCTCGTATGGCGGCATGTTTCAAGATTATGTAATTATCCGCGAACGCGAACTTGCTGAACGCTGCGGAATGCCTGAGCCGGAAATAAAAAAACGACTTCAGATCATGCATCAAGCTGGAGTGATAAGCTATTTCCCTGCGAATCAACAACCTAAGATCTTTTTCACGATGGGCAGGCAACATCCCGACAGAATCCCAATGTCGGCTAAAACCTACGCCGAACGAGCAGAAGTCGCCTTATCGAGATTCAAAACCATGGTCGACTACATGCAGCAGCCCGACTTGTGTAGAGCTGTTTTCTTGCTTGAGTATTTCGGAGAAAAAAATCAAGATCCTTGCGGAAGATGTGATGTTTGCTTGAAAAATAAGGACAGAAATATCGAATTGCTTGAACAGAAAATCCTCGATTGGATTGATGGAGCAGATATGACTATCGAAAAACTCGAAAAAAGCTATTTAGGAAATCCAGAAATTCTGGTTGAAGCACTTAGAAATTTATTGGATCAAAATTTAATCGAAGAACTTTCATCAGGTCATTTTAGAAAAAAATCATGATCGACATTGAAAAGCTGTTAACAGGCGAAAACGTGGTTGAAATAGCCAAACAACTTATTGGTATAGAGATCCATACACATTTCAACAATCAAATTACAGCTGGCATCATCACAGAAACTGAAGTATATGCTGGCGAAACCGACAAAGCCAGTCATGCGTATGGTGGTCGTCGAACGCCAAGAACAGAAACCATGTATAGGTCGGCAGGAACCGCATATATTTATCTTTGCTACGGAATGCATCATTTGTTTAACATCGTAACTGGTCCTCAAGAAATTCCACATGCAGTGCTGCTTCGAGGAATCGAACCCACACATGGAGAAGAAATTATGCGCGCTAGAACGAATAAACCAACTGGGAAACTGCGTCTTGATGGTCCGGGCAAAGCAGCAAAAGCACTTGGAATCACCACAGCCGCTAATGGATTATCTATCGATGGCAGTATGATTGGATTGCGACATCCAAGTTTTGAAATTGGTCGTTTAGACATTCTTGAAGGCCCTCGCATTGGTGTTGATTATGCCGGGTTGGATGCATTACTTCCATACAGATTTTACATCCCCAAAAACAGTCTTCTTACAATTCCATGAAAACCCTAAACCGTTATTTTGGTCTTGTTTGGATGCTTTTCGCCTTTGTGTCTGTTTGGTTTTGGCTGAACATTCAAGGCATGGCAACCTTCGAAAAAGTGAGCAATTACGCTGGCTGGATCTGCCTGATGTACCTTTTTTACAATAGCCGTTCAGTTAAAAGTAAACATGCCTTGTTGTTATTCGTAGGGATGTCGATTTTAATTCTAGGTCTCACCTTTAGATTTTTTCACTGGCCGATGAGCTATGAAATTATCCTGCTTTCTTCGGTCTTTATTATTGTAGGTTACTCCATGTATATCGCTAAAAGAACGCGCCGAACATGGATCGATTTGCTCAAGCTTTGCTGGGTGTTGAGTTCTGGTGTTTCCTTTTTATGGTTTATGCTTCGGTTGCCCTATATAGGTGTTGTTGAGTTGGTTCCAACAATAATCTTTTGGCCGATGTATCTATCGGTTGTGATTGCTGAAGCACTTGGAAAAGATCAAAGTGTTGAAGAAGATCTAGAATCAGAAGGATTGCCGCAGGATATCCTCTAAAACATTGCCCAAAAAATTATCTTTGCGGTTCGATGAATACTTCGTTCACAGAGGAAAACTACCTCAAAACCATTTTTAAACTCGCAGGCGACACTGGTGGAAATGTGACTACCAATGCTATTGCGGATGCTTTGCAGACCAAGGCATCGTCGGTTACCGACATGATTAAAAAATTGTGCGACAAGAAGTTCCTTCACCACACGCCTTATCAAGGAGTGAAATTGAGTTCAGTTGGACAAAACAAAGCCCTCCAGATTATCAGAAAACACCGTTTGTGGGAAGTGTTCTTGGTTGATCGATTGGGTTTAGGTTGGGACGAAGTGCACGACATTGCCGAACAACTCGAGCACACCAGCAGCGAAAGACTTTATTCTCATCTCGACCGCTATTTAAACTTCCCGAAATTTGATCCACATGGCGATCCCATACCAGATCAAGAAGGCCATATAGAAGAACAAGAACTCAAAAGTTTATCAGAAGGTTTGCCAGGAGAGCAATTCGAAGTGTCGAGAATAATGGTGCATCTTCCCGAGTTTCTCCAATATCTTCAAGACATTCAATTGGTTCCAGGAACACGTGTTTCGGTACTTAGAAAATATGAGTTTGATGGTTCGGTATCGGTAAAAGTGGATGCAGGTCCCGAAATCATGCTTTCTCGTCAAGCAGCATCTAGCATTTTTGTAAAACTCTGAAGCTGTGGCAACCAAAGGAAACAAAGGGAATAACCTAAATATCAAGAACCGCAGAGCCAGCTTCGAATATGCATTGCTCATGGAGCTCACTGCTGGAATTCAGCTTACAGGAACGGAAATTAAATCTGTTCGTGCCGGGAAAGCGAACATTACCGACGCTTACTGTGCATTCGTAAAAGATGAATTGTTTGTTCGAAACATGCACATCGACGAATACGAGCAAGGAAATATCTACAACCATGTTCCGAAACGCGACCGTAAATTGTTGCTTCAACGCTCCGAACTCAGCAAGTTGAAAGGGAAAATGAAAGACAAAGGATTTACGATTGTGCCTTTGCAGATGTTTCTCAGCGAATCGGGATTTGCCAAATTGGATATTGCCTTGGCAAAAGGGAAAAAACTTTACGACAAACGCGAGTCGATGAAAGACAAGGATGTAAAGCGCGATTTAGCCCGTAAATACGAGGATTAACAGTTAATTTCTATCCTCCAAAAGAGGAACAAATCGGAATTCTCCATGCACCGATTGTGACAAGCTTCCATCTTCTGCTTTATCCACAACAACCATTTCTTGCGTACCATCTTTCCCTACCGGAATTACCAATCTTCCACCTGGTTTCAGTTGATCTATCAAGGGTTGTGGAATAAAAGGCGCACCTGCTGTTACCAAGATTTTATCGAAAGGAGCAAATCCAGGCAATCCGAGGTATCCATCACCAAAAGATAGGCGCGCCGAAATCCCCATTTGATCGAGTAATTTCTTGGTTCGAACGTGCAATTCATGTTGACGCTCGATGCTAAAAACCCTAGCGCCCAATTGCACAAGCACAGCTGTTTGATAGCCGCTTCCTGTTCCAATTTCAAGAATCTTCTCACCTCTTTTGGGTGAAATCAGTGCCGATTGAAAAGCAACCGTGCTTGGATGCGAAATGGTTTGACCAGCGCCAATCTTGAAGGCAATATCTTCATATGCTTTTTCAACAAATGCTTGGTCGGGGAAAAACAAATGACGAGGAACCTCAAGCATCGCTTCTAAGGTGCGGGCATCAGCAATGTTCAACTCACGGAGTTCATCTATCAATCTCCTTCTCAATCCTTTGTGCCTGTATGTGTCTTGCCCTGTCATGTTTCGATTCTGTAAGCTAAAGTACGCCCCTCAAATGCGAGTATTATCAACAAAAACAAGACGAATTTCACAATCGAATGTTGATTTTTTTATGGTCTATTTGTAAGTATTCGAAGGGTCGAAGCCTTTGCCGCAACTGAAATTCGTTTAGGTTTGTGCGAAAATTGAGAAGAATGCTAAAGATCGGCGTTATTGGTGCCGGACATCTCGGAAAGATCCACCTGAAACTCATCCAAGAATCTGAATACTACCATCTTACAGGTTTTTTCGATTCCGACAAAGAGCGCGCAGAAGCATACGCTGCCGAGACCGGGATTCGACTTTTCGACACTGCCGAAGAACTAATTGAAGCATCAGAAGTTGTAGACATTGTTACTCCAACATTGGCGCATCACCAATATGCATGTAAAGCATTGCGAATGAGCCGCCACATTTTTATCGAAAAACCAATTGCAGCCACTGTTGATGAAGCACGTGAAATCATGCAATTGTCGGTTGAAGCAGGTAAAAAAGTGCAGGTTGGTCACGTTGAACGATTCAATCCAGCGTTCACCGCGGCTCAACCATTCATAAAAAATCCGATGTTCATCGAAACGCACCGATTGGCGCAATTCAATCCTCGTGGAACGGATGTTTCGGTAGTGCTCGATTTAATGATACACGACATCGACATTGTGCTGAAAAGCGTAAACAGTGCAGTTAGAAAAATCAGCGCAAGCGGCGTTTCTGTTGTGAGCGATACGCCCGACATTGCCAATGCGCGCATCGAATTCGACAATGGCTGTGTTGCCAATTTAACCGCAAGCCGTTTGTCGATGAAGAACATGAGAAAAACCAGATTCTTCCAACGCGATGCATATATAAGTGTCGATTTTCTAGAGAAAGAAATCGAAGTCATCCGTATGTCAACAATAGAAGGCGATCCAGATCCTTTGTCATTAACAATCGACTTGGGTGAAGGACGTGGAATGAAAGAAATCTTCCTTGAAAAGCCAACAATTTTACCAACCAACGCAATAAAAGCAGAATTAGAAAGTTTTGCAGATGCCATCGCAAATAATACGGACCCGGTGGTAACAGCATCAGATGGACTACAGGCCCTCGACGTCGCATACAAAATCATCGACAAGTTGAATCTGTCTCCGAATCTACTGGCTTAACAATGGTAAAACGCTACAAGGTTATTTTATTTGCAGTTGTTGTGATGCTTTCGGCTTGTGCTTCCGACAAGGGCGTTCCTGCTTATATACGTGTAAATTCAATTCCTGTAGTTACCGAACCCATCACGCAAGGCTCCAATTCTTCCAACATTACAGATGCTTGGATTTATGCCGACGACCAACTAATCGGAGCCTTTGAACTTCCTTGTGATGTTCCAGTGCTTGATTTAGGAACCAAAAAGATTTCAATTGGTGCAGGAGTTAAAATCAACGGAATTTCATCCCTTCGAGCGCCCTACCCTTTTTATAAATTCTACGAAACAACTGCCGAGCTCAAAGCAGGAGAATCGGTTGATTTAACGCCACAAGTAAGTTATTTCGATTCTTTACAATTCGCATTCATGGCGAATTTTGATGATATCTCTGGCAGTAAACTCGAGGCTTCAGGAGCTACCGATACAACCATCGGAATTACCAACAACGCAACTAAAGTTTTCGAAGGCGCTGGATCTATGATCGCGCAATTGAACAGAGATTCAGGATTTGTGGAATTTCAGTTTGTTGAAACTGTAAATCTGCCTAAGCAAGGCACAATAGTTTATCTAGAATTCGATTACAAAAACACGCATGTGCTGAGTGTTGGCCTTAAGTCATATTATCCTTCTTCTGGCACTCAAAGTACCGAGTTGATCAACCTAAACAAGAGTGAAGAATGGAAAAAGGTCTACGTTAGTATGACTAGAGCAGTGAGTGAGCAAATCAATGCATCGAATTACCGAGTGTATTTTTATGCTAACAAAGAAGCAGGATCAGTGCCGTTGGAAATCTTGATTGATAACATGAAAATTATTTATTGATCGAGTGATTGCTACAAGAAGAGATAGAAACCAGGCCATCATTCAAGCCTTAGCCGACTTGCTTTCAGCAGGAGCAGGATGGACACTATACTATGTCTTCCGTAAAATTTACATCGAGCCAATTCGATTTGGTTACAAAGTCGATTTGGTATTCGATCAGAATTATTGGTTAGGCCTATTGATCATTCCTATTTCGTGGATCATCCTCTTCCAAATGAGTGGAAGTTACCACGATGTTTTCAGAAAATCGCGCCTTGGAATTGTAGGAAACACGCTACTGCTCAGTTTGATTGGTTGCACACTATTGTTTTTCTCGATTTCGCTCGACGATTTCGTTCCTTCCTACCAATACTATTATTCTTCTTTCCTTGCCTTGTTTGGAGCCCATGCGGGAATAACTGTCATCCAAAGAGCGATCGTATCTACTTGGAATTCCCGCAGAATCCAAAGTGGAAAGATTCGTTTCAACACTTTATTGGTAGGATCGGGACAAAAATCTTGGGATACCTATAGAAAGATCTCCGAACAAACGATCAGTTCAGGAAATCATTTCCTTGGATACATTCCAGTGAATGGTAGTTTGAACCAAGAGTTGGCTTCTACCTTAAAAAATGTAGGATCGTTCGAAAACCTGAGCAGCATCGTTCGTGAATTGGATGTTGAAGAAGTAATCGTTGCGCCAGAAAATAGCGAACATACTTATTTGGGTAAGATCCTCACCGAACTTGAACTCACTACAGTATATATCAAGGTAATCCCCGACATAACAGATATTTTACTCGGTTCTGTTAAGATGTCGGCCATCTTTGGTGCACCTGTTATAGAACTCAACCGCGCTTTGATGCCGGTTTGGCAACGTTCGTTTAAGCGAATGTTCGATATGGTGGTTTCAGTATTCGTGCTCGTGGGAATGTTTCCAGTGTTTCTCATTACAGCCATTATTGTGAAACTGGGCTCTCCAGGTCCAATATTCTATCATCACTTCCGAATTGGTCTGAATGGAAAACCCTTCAAGATTTACAAGTTTCGTTCGATGTACAAGGATGCGGAATCGCGCGGTCCGCAGTTGAGCAGTAAATTCGATAGCCGCATCACGCCGTTTGGCAGGTTCATGCGAAAAACACGATTGGATGAAATTCCTCAGTTCTACAATGTATTGATTGGCTCTATGTCGATCGTTGGCCCACGACCAGAACGACAACATTTTATCGATCAAATCGTGGTTGTAGCGCCGCATTACCGTCTGCTTCACAAGGTTCGTCCGGGAATTACTGGCTGGGGACAAGTAAAATTCGGCTATGCCGAAAATGTGCCTGAGATGGTTGAGCGCCTCAAGTACGATATATTATATGTAGAAAACATGACGCTCGCGCTGGATTTCAAAATCATGATTTATACAGCGTTAATCGTGCTTCAAGGAAGAGGGAAGTAATTCCTTTTCGGTGTATCAATTTTGGGTCGGAATTACTTTCTTTGCAATCCCAAAATTTAACATCACATGCAGAAAGTAGTTGTTGTAGGAGCCGGTACCATGGGAAATGGAATCGCACACACATTTGCCCAGTTTGGATATCCAGTTTTATTGATCGATGCCAACGAAAGTGCTTTGGAAAAAGGTTTGAAAACCATCCAGGCAAATTTTGAGCGCCAAGTGCAAAAACAACAGGTTACTGAAGAACAGCGTGATGCAGCATTGCAACGAATTTCTACCGCTACTTCGATCGACGAACGTGCAGCTGATGCAGACTTGGTTGTAGAAGCAGCATCTGAAAACTTCGACATCAAATCATCTATTTTCCGCAAGCTGGATGAAGTTTGTCAGCCAAGTTGTATTCTGGCTTCTAACACTTCATCAATTTCTATCACTAGAATTGCTGCAGTAACAAAGCGTGCTGATAAAGTGATTGGAATGCATTTCATGAATCCTGTGCCAGTGATGAAGCTGGTGGAGATCATTAATGGATATTCAACTTCTAAAGAAACAAGCGATTTAATTTTCAAGACCTCTGAGTCTTTGTCGAAAATTCCAGTCATCGTGAATGATTATCCTGGTTTTGTTGCCAACAAGATCTTGATGCCAATGATCAATGAAGCCATTATTACCCTCAGCGAAGGTGTTGCTGGTGTTCATGAAATAGATACTGTAATGAAATTGGGAATGGCACATCCGATGGGGCCACTTCAATTGGCAGATTTTATCGGTTTGGATATTTGCCTTTCAATTTTGCGTGTATTGCAAGATGGATTTGGGAATCCGAAATATGCACCAGCGCCATTGTTGATCAATATGGTTACTGCAGGACATTTGGGTGCAAAAAGCGGTGTTGGTTTCTACGATTATTCGGCAGGTAAAAAAGACCTCATTGTCGCAGCTCAATTTCGTCGTTAATTCACGAAAGTACCGTCGTCAATCGATAAGATAATGTCTTCAATCATCCTGTCTTCCGAATTTCCATTTGGATCATAGGATGATTTAAGATTTGTTTTAAAAATTCTCGCAACCGATTGCCAGAAAACTGCTTGAAACGAGCCCCTCAGGTCTTTCACCAATCCGTAAGACGTATTTCCAGATTCTCGATCAATGAGTTTAATCAGGATTCTTCCTTGGTTTAGGGTCATGTTGCGAATGTCGTCTTCAAATTCGGCCTTTAACTCATCTTCAGCCTTACGAAGCATTTTCTTTTGCTCCTTCGGGTTCATGGTTGCCATTGTATCGTTGTATTGCTTGAGCTTTTTACCCGCAACCTTTGAGTACGGATAAACCTTGGCAACATCACGCTTTAAGCGGCTCCATTTGCGCTCTTCACGTTTTGATGCGAACACGCGATTTTCAGCTACTGTAATGGGCTGAAGTGTAACTGTTGGAATGGTATCACCATTGTCGCCAATGATATACTGAACTTTAAGTGCAACCGGTTTAGGAGGTTCCGACATGAGGATGCGTTCCTTCAATCTGATTTGCGCGTTGGCAGAAAAGACCATTGAAGAAAATAGGAAGATGAGGACGTAACGCATAGTTGTGAAGTCGCCTGCCAATTTATATGCCAGTTTGAAAATAAGGTTGCAGCGCAGTGCGAATAAACTCAGGAACTCTGCCTGGGCGCATCTGTTCGGCTGATAGGAAAACCAATTCGGTGAATGCATGATTCAATTGCTCGCCAGCTTCGTTGAATATTTTGTAGTGAAAACGTATTCGACTCATCGGAAATTCTTCGATCGTTGTAATTATTTTCAACAAGTCGTCGTACTTACCTGGCTTTAAGTAACGAATTGAATATTCTGTTACAGGCATCAAAATCCCAGCGTCTTCGAGCGATTTGTAAGGACAACCAAGGCTTCTCAATGCTTCTACACGAGCCACTTCAAAGTATGTTGCATAATGTCCATAATACACGAATCCCATCTGATCGGTTTCAGAATATCTAACTCTAATGTAGGTTTCGTGTTGAAACATATTAAATTTGATGGTTCACGGAATTCCATCATTCCGACAGGATAAATTTGCCTGATAAAATCGAACGTCAGAATGCTGCAAAAACTATTTATCAATAGGTTTATTCACCTGATTTTTCTGCTTGCTCTATCTGCTTGCAGCAAAATGGTGAGTCAAGGTCCCGAACCACAGTTGCCGTATGAAATCGGAAAAGGAAACCTCACAGCAGAAGACGCAAAAATTGAAGCCATTATTGCGCCCTATCGCGAACCGCTTCAAAAGAGCATGGCTGAAACGCTTTGTTACAGTGATGCCAATGCTACCAAAGAATTGCCTGAAGGAAGTTTAGGAAGCATGATCACCGACATCCTGCGCAGCGAAATCAGCATGCAAACCCAAACACCGATCGACATTTGCTTTCTCAATCATGGAGGTTTGCGGGTTGAATGGCCCAAAGGAGCAATCGTTAGATCGATGGTTTTCGAATTGATGCCTTTTGAAAACCAGCTGCAGATTATCCAGATGAACGCCAATCAAGTGGAAGGAATGCTCAAATTGATTGCCGGCAAAGGTGGATCGCCGATTTCTGGAATCCGGATGGAAATAGAAAATGGCCAACTGAAATCTTGGTCGGTGGATGGAGATCCGAATAAAGAAAAGGCATTATACAATGTTCTCACCTCAGATTACCTGGTGAACGGTGGTGACTCGTATTTATTAAAGCACGAAGGTGAAATCAAATTCCTTCAAGGAAACTTGAAAGTTCGCGATGGCATTGAAGCGGCCATTAAGCGCATCCATGCAAATGGAAAAACATTAAAACCAATGAAAGATGGAAGAATCCAGAAAATTACCACGCCGTAGCTTCCTAAAAGCAGGTTTGCCCATTCTGGGGATGGCTTTCATTCCGGGGGAAGTGTTCGGACAATCATTTAAACGTGAAAGACGGTTGTCGATACTTCACACCAACGATTGGCACAGCAGGATTGATCCTTTTCCAGTGAACGACCCTAAGTTTCCAGGCATGGGTGGAGCAGCTAGAAGATCAGCACTGATCAACAGTATAAGAAAAGAAGTTGGAGATGTACTTCTATTGGATGCAGGCGATATTGTACAAGGCACACCTTATTTCAATTATTACGCAGGTGTTCCAGAGATCCGACTGATGAATGAAATGGGATATGAATGCGCGACTTTAGGCAACCATGATTTCGACAATGGCATCGATGGATTGAAAAAGTTGATCGGATTGGCGAAATTTCCATTTGTGAATTGCAATTATGATTTCGGAAGCACTGGATTGGAGAAAATTGTTCGTAAGTCGGTCGTGATTAAAAAATCAGGTTTACGAATTGGCATCGTAGGCGTTGGAATTGATTTGAAACCATTGCTTCCAGCCGAAAATATACTTGGTATTCAATACAACCATCCAGTTGAAATAGCTGACAGTGAAGCCAAAAGGCTGAAGGAAAACGAAAATTGTGACCTTGTGATTTGTTTATCGCACTTGGGATATGAATATTCCGACACTAAGGTAAGTGATCGTGTACTCGCCTCACAGACAAGACATATCGACCTTGTCATAGGTGGTCACACTCATTCTTTCCTAGAAAAACCAGTGCAAGTAGCGAATTTGGAAGGCAGATTGGTGACGATCAATCAGGTAGGTTGGGCAGGTCTAAGATTAGGTCGAATAAACTACCACTTTAGTAGTATAAACAACACTAATGACCGCCCAATTTCCCAAATAGAAGTTTTTAAAAAGTCAATAGCGATTTAATTTTTTTTTACTGAATTTTTGCTAAATATTTGTCGACTGTAACAACGTGAAGACTTAGAAAGACGGTCAACTCAGGGTTACTACCTAAATCTCAACACATTAACACAAAGCACGGAATGGAGAAAACTTTTGAGAAAGTATGGCAGAACTGTCTTGATGTTATCAAGGACAACGTTAACCAGCAAAGTTTTAAAACCTGGTTCGAGCCGATCAAGCCTGTCAAACTCAACGGTAGTATATTAACGATACAAGTACCTAGTCAGTTTTTTTACGAATGGTTAGAGGAACATTACATTGATCTTATAAAAAAGACGATCAACAAAGAGTTAGGACCAGATGGTCGGTTGGAGTACTCCATTATCATGGAGAACAACTACCGCAATGCAAATCCATATACGATCAACATTCCTGCGGTTAATGCGAGAACCAAAAATCCACCGGTATCTATGCCGATCGATTTGAACAACAATTCAATCAAGAACCCATTTATTCTGCCAGGGCTCAAGAAACTGAATGTTGAATCTCAGCTTAACCCTAATTATTCTTTCGATAATTTGGTTGAAGGCGATTGTAACCGCTTGGCACGCTCTGCAGGTTTTGCAGTAGCCAACAAACCTGGTGGAACAGCATTCAATCCACTCCTTATTTATGGCGGTGTTGGTTTAGGAAAAACCCACTTGGCCAATGCTATCGGACTTGAAATCAAAAGAAACTTTCCTAACAAGACCGTACTTTATGTGCAATCGGAGAAGTTTTGCCACCAGTTTGTGGATGCGGTGAAGAACAATTCTCACAACGATTTCATTCACTTTTACCAAATGATCGACGTACTCATCATCGATGATGTACAGTTCTTCGCTGGAAAAGAAAAAACACAAGACATCTTCTTCCAAATTTTTAATCACCTGCACCAAACAGGCAAGCAGTTGGTTTTAACTTCCGACAAATCTCCAATTGAGTTGATCGGATTAGAACAACGACTTCTATCACGTTTCAAATGGGGTCTTTCTGCTGACATGCAGGTGCCAAATTTGGAAACCAGAATTGCAATTCTCGAGAAAAAAATCTACGCCGACGGTATCGATATGCCGAAGGAAGTAATTGAATATCTCGCTTATAATATCACAACAAACGTTCGTGAACTCGAAGGTGCACTTATTTCATTGGTTGCACAGTCGACTTTGAACCGCAAAGCTATTACACTCGAACTTGCTCGTCAGATGATCGACAAGTTCGTGAAGAATACAACCCGCGAAATTTCTATCGATTTTATCCAGAAAATAGTATCCGATTACTTCAACCTTCCATTAGAGCTGTTGAAATCTAAAACCCGCAAGAGAGAAGTTGTTCAGGCACGTCAAATCGCAATGTTCTTCGCTAAGAGCATGACAAAATCATCACTTGCTAGTATAGGACTTCAATGCGGCGGAAAAGATCATGCAACTGTTTTACATGCTTGCCGTACAGTAAACAATCTTATCGAGACAGATAAAAAATTCCGTGTGTATATCGATGAGATTGAGAAGAAAATTGGTAATCAATAAAAAAAGAGAGGATCTATAATTGTCTGTTGTTAAAATTCTCATGGTATGTCTCGGGAATATTTGCAGATCTCCGATGGCAGAAGGTATTCTTCGCAGCCACGTCGAGAGAGCTGGCTTGAAAGTTATTGTCGATTCGGCAGGGACTTCAGGCTACCATGCAGGTTCGGCGCCAGACTTTAGGGCTGTAAGAACCTTAAAGAAAAACGGCATCGACATTTCAGGATTGTCGGCTCGTCAATTCACAATAGATGATTTCGATAATTTCGATTTCATTTATGTGATGGATACTTCAAACCTTATCAATGTGCTCAACCTTGCGCGGAATGAAGAAGACAAAAAGAAAGTCATTCTGATCATGAATGAAGCAAATCCGAATAAAAATCAATCAGTGCCAGATCCATATTATGGCGGAATTGAAGGATTTGAAGAAGTTTATACCATGCTTGATCAGGCTTCAACAATTATCCTCAGTCGCATTTAATTGAATTCTCCAGGAACTCTCTTCCTCCTTCCTACCCTGCTCGCCGATGAGGCTGGCAACGAATGGCTTTGTCAGAAAGAACTCTCATTGTTCGACGAAATCACCGTTTGGTTTACCGAGAACGAACGCTCTGCCCGCAGATTCTTGCGCAAAGCTGGATTTAATGGAGATTTCGACAAGCTGGTCATGCTTCGATTAGACAAAGACACTCCGTCTGCCGAAATTGAAATCATGCTCAAGTATCTGCTCGAAGGAAAAGATGCAGCAATACTCTCCGAAGCTGGTTGTCCGGGCATTGCCGATCCAGGTTCGAGCCTCGTCCGCGGAGCGCAGAAAAAAAGAATTCCAGTTGTTGCTATTCCCGGCCCTTCGGCCATCGTGATGACCTTAATGGCATCAGGTTTTAATGGACAACAATTTACATTTCACGGCTATTTACCTGTAGATAGCGTGCAGCGCATCAAGCGAATTCGTGAACTGGAAAATCTAGCCAAAACAACTGGATACACCCAGATCTTTATTGAAACACCTTACCGTAACAACGGCCTTTTTGCAGATATACTAAAGGTCTGTCAACCGGAAACCCCTATATGCCTAGGAGTAAACATTACTTTACCTGACGGCTACACCAAGACAATGAGTGCTCGTAACTGGTTAAAAGCAATACCTGAATTGCATAAATTGCCAGCTGTATTTGCCATTGGATAAATTTGTTGGTGTTTTAAACCTATTACTTACTCTATGGTCAACCCCTGCATAAACCCATACATTATGAAAACAATAAGCAAAAATGCAATTGCCGGAATCTTTACCGCATTGGCTTTACCACTTTTGATTGCGTCATGTAACAAGAAAGATGACGTAGATTCTGATACAAATACTGCTAAAAACGAAAGTACAGTAGAAAGTTATTACATCGAGATTAACGACATTTCTGATCAAGTTGCTAGAACTGGAAACGCTTCTGGTTTTAAGGTTACAGAAGATCAAGGGACATTGTTGAGCTCTTGCGCTGTAATTACATTTGATACATCTTCTACTGTTTCTGCGAGCAACCCCGACACCACGATTGTTGATTTCGGAACTGGTTGCATCGGGAATGATGGAAAATCTAGAAGCGGAAAAATTATTATCAGTAGCACAGGTCGCTATTTCGACCAAGGAACGGTTGTAACCATCACTCCACAAAACTATTTCGTGAATGGAAATGGTGTAGGTGGCAGTCGAATTGTAACCAATACTGGAAACAACGCAAGCGGGCAGCCTACCTTCACAGTTCAAGTAAATGGCACAGTAACTTTAGCCAACAATGGCGGAACAATCACTTGGTCAGCTTCAAGAGTTAGAACATGGATTGCCGGTTACGATACTCCACTCTTGTTTGCCGACGATGAAATCAGTGTAACAGGAAGTTCAAATGGTACCAATGCTTCAGGAGGAAGCTGGACTTGCGTAATTAACACACCGCTGGTTCACAAACGTTCTTGCAGAGAAATTGTAAGCGGTTCAAAAACCGTAACACCATCATCTCGACCTGTTCGATTAGTCAATTACGGCAATGGCGAATGCGACGATACCTTCGAGGTAACCATCAACGGAAACACATATACCATCACAATGAACTGATAACCATTCAGTTTTTATGAAGAAGGCTGCTCAAATTGAGTGGCCTTCTTTGTTTTATCATGGATGGCTCGATACGAATTGCTATTTTCGCAGAACATGAAAATAATTTACAGTCTCATTTCCTCTTTCACTCTGTTGCTCATCATTGCATCATGCAGCAATGAAGAAAATACGAGTTGGGAAAATGAGTTAATCGGACCGCTTGCGGAAACTAAACTAACAGTTGAAGACATCATACCTGATTCTCTGATAATCAGTAATCCAGGCGATCCATTGGTTATCCGATACGAATCAATTTTAAGCTTGATTCCATCCGATTCTATCCTGTCGATTCCAGATACCACCATCGAGAATTCTTTTAGTTTACCAATCGACTTTAACCTTCCTAGCGGTTTTGAAGTGTTTGATATCAACCAATTGATTCGTTTCAATTATGGTGATCTTCAACTTACTCAAGCAATATTGGAATCTGGTAGCTTAGAATCGGAAATTACCTCTTCGCTCGATGATCCGATTATATATGGATATTCAATCCCATCAGCTCTGTTTTCGGCAGTTCCTTTCAGTTTAAGCAATCAAATTCTCGCACCAGGCTCAGCAACAAATCCAAGTATTGAACAAAGATCCTTTAGTTTGGCTGGGTATAGCTTAGATCTCCGCGGACAGGACCTCAACTCAAGCAATGAAGTTCAATTAATTCTCGACGCGAAACTTGATCCTTCGGGAGATGGAAGTCCGGTGTTGGCTAACGTTCCTGCTATTAAGTTCAAGAATACCTTCAAAGACTTCAGACCTTATTTTGCCAAAGGATATTTAGGTCGCCAAATTTTCGACAATTCCAATGAGAGTTCCGATCTTGGATTTATGCGCAACCTCGAAGGGAACCTCAACCTAGATGATGCCGTTTTGGATCTAGAACTTGAAAATTCGGTTGGTGCAGATTTCTCCTTTTTGGTGGAGCAGTTGAAAGGTGTTCGAACCTCAACCAATACACAAGTTTCGTTGAACCATCCAATAATTGGGAACATTCAACAAATGGGCAGAGCGCTGAATGTGGCACAAAATGGTAATCCTTACACACCTGCTGTTCGCAACTATCAATTTAATGCAGGCAATTCGAACCTTGTACAGATGTTAGAATTGCTTCCCGATCAGCTTCAATACTCAGTAAGAGCCGAATTGAACCCTTTGGGAAATATCTCATCTGGCAACGACTTTATCTACAGTTCGAGCAATGCTAGAGCAAAAGTGGCAGTTACAATGCCGCTGAAATTTGCAGCCAATGCTTTGGTATTTCAAGATACAATCAGCACAGCAGGTTTAGAAAACGCCACCGATAGTCCAGTGCAAAATGCTGATTTGAAATTCTTCGTTCAAAACGGTTTTCCTTTCGATTTGATGACTGAATTCTGGTTGCTTGACCAGAACAAAGCTTTGATCGATACCATTTTGATCAACCAAAATGTTCCTGCAGCGCCCGTTGATGCTGATTTGCGTGTAATTTCACCGACGAAGCATATTCTGCAAGCGAAGATCACCCCAGCCAGATTGAATGCCCTGGAAAAAACCAAATACATTGTTGTAAGGGTTCGCCTAAATACACAACCAGAAAACACGTTGCTTCCAATGTATGCAGATTACTTTGTGAAGGTGCAATTAGCCGGAAGAGGAATTTACACAGTAAAACTAAAATGATGAAAAAGGTAGTTTTTAGTTTTCTGTTGATTGTCGAAAGTTTCGCGAGCTCCTTAGGTCAATCAAATGAAGCCGCGGATACGGTGAAAATCAGGAACACAATCATGATTACACCTCAACTTCCCGAACTAATTAATTTAGTTTATTTTCACCCTTACGATTATTTTACTCCCTACAACAAAGCGATTGTTGAGCTTTATGTAGAAGGTGCATCAAATAGCAATGCAATTCCATCTTCGTTTTCGAATGCCTTTGTGAATCCGAAGTTTATCGACAATGAGTTGAAATCGAAAGCTTACGATCGCCTCAATGGCATGGGAAGATTCGGATTAGAATTAGACTATGGAGTTGAAGCAGTTGTTTCTCCCGACAGCACTTGGTACCAAAGTGAACAAGCGCTTACATTTAGTGCAGGACGACAGTTGGTGTATGGAGCTGAATTCTCCGAAGATCTCTTGCGCACTGTATTCAGTGGAAATGCAGCTTATGCAGATCAAACCGCGAGTTTCGACAACAGTAAACTTTACGCAATCGGTTATCAGTATTTTAAAATAGGATATAGAAAGCAACTCTCGAAAGATCGATTTGGATTTTTCACCAATTTCGGATTTGCAAGAGGATTGAACCACACTGATATTCAATTGAATTCGGGCTCATTGTACACAGAACCTTCAGGTCAATGGTTAGATTTAGCTTGGAACGGTAGCTATTTCACCTCAACAAGAAGTTCCAACAGATTAGGGGAAAATCCGTCGAACGGTTACTTGATGGATCTGGGATTCTTTAAGTTCCTAGATCAAAAACACCTTTGGAAGCTCAGTGCTTCTGTGAAAGATTTGGGATTCATTACTTGGAACGCACAAAGTGATAATTTCAAACGAGATACAAGTTTCCGTTTCACAGGATTGCAGTTTTATGATGTCCTGAACTACGACGATACCACACTAGTAGTTGGCGACAGTTTGTTAAATCGCCTTCGAGGAGCGGAGGAAAAAGCTTCAGAAATGAAACTACTGCCATTTCAACTCCAAGCTGAACTCCGCTATTTGGCAGATCCAAAAACTGGACGCCTCTTGCTCACTGCAGGCGCGCGCTACCGCAGAATCCCAGGGATGCGCGTAGAATATTCTTTGAGAGGAAACTACAGATTAATCAATACCAAACCACTGTATCTAAACTTGGGCTTCACCTATGGTGGATTTGGTAATCTAAATTCAAACGTTGGTCTGGAATACAAACCCAATCGACACAGAATTCAAATTGGAACTATGTACAATGAAGGATTCTTATCTTCAAAATCTTTGTCGGGCAATGGTATTTACTTTAGCTACATGATACTTCTATGAGAGCACTGATATTGACAGTAGGCTTTTTCGCGATCTCATGGATGGCAGAAGCACAGAATCTTTTCTTTCGCACATATGGAGCGCTCGGGCACTTCAACCAAGCAGCCGATATTATAGCGGGTCAAGACAATGGTTTCCTCATTGCTGGTTCAACAGGTGGCTGGGGATCAGAAAATGGCGACATGGTTGTTATACGTACCGATTCTTTGGGAATTCAAGAATGGTTTAAAGTATATGGAACTTCTTATTCCGAAAAAGCTGTCGATCTGATCGCTTTGAACGATGGAAATTATCTGATCGCAGGAACAACCAACCGAAGCCTAAACAGCGATTACGATTTGTATTTGGTGAAGTTCGATGCAAATGGCGACACCTTGTGGACAAAACAATTCGGCACAACAGCCTGGGACCTCATGGAAGGAATCACTGAGCTAAGCAATGGAAATGTAATCATGACCTCAACCAGTTATGAGGCTCCTTTCCCCAACGGTGGAATTCTCAATATTTGCATCGATGCGAGTGGAACTGAATTGTGGCGCGGAGTGCTTCCCATGGGCGATCAACAGCTTTCTGGCGGAATTGTAGCAACCACAGAGGATACGATTTACGTTGGAGGTTCTGCATTCAATCCCGACAATAGCAGCATGGATTTCTTGTTGGCAAAATTAAATGCCAATGGAGCTGTTATCTGGACGAAGTTGGTTGGAACGACCGAAGAGGATCACCTCACTGATGTTTGTTTGGGATCGGGAGCCTTGATTGGCGCTTGTGGATATACCATGCAAACTGAAACTGCCAAACAAGGAAAGTTGTACCAATTTGATGCAGCAGGGAATGTTCCTTTCTTTGCCCAAACCACACCCGGAGCACAGTTTGCTAATAGCTTCTCAGCTATCAGATTCAGTGCAAACGACAATACCATGATTGTTGCGAGTGTATTTAAAGACGGCACAGTTGATCGTGCGGCACTGTTTAGATACACAACCGATTTCCAATTCTTGTGCTCTTTCGTTTTTCCAGGTATTCAAAACAGCGAAGCAACCGCCGTGTTAGGTGTTGATGATGGGAATATCCTGTGCGGAACCGATTTAGAATTTAGTCCCGGACAAACCAGTATTTTCGTGAACCGTGCAGCTTTCGATTGTGCAACCGTAAACCTGGAAGTAGGCATTAAAAACAAGTTGGAAAATGAAATCATGGTGGATGTTTTCCCAAACCCATCGAAGGGTCAATTCAGCTTTGTTACTCCAGTTCAATTTGATCGGATTGAAATTTTCGATATCACTGGTAGAGCTGTAAACTATAAGATGAATACAGTTTCAGGAACCTCAACGGTAGAACTTCAAACTCAATCTGCCGGAATCTACATCATGAGCATTTATGGAACGAACGGACAAATTCTTTCCACTAGAAAATTGGTGATTGAATGAGTGTTATCAAAGAATTTCTCAAGACTTATTTGAAGCCGCATCTCATCCGTTCGGGCATTTGGCTCACACGGAATATGCGTTACGATCGTCAAGCTTGGTTGATCATGAAACGCATCCTCCGAAAAGATGATTCTTGCGTGGATGTTGGTTGTCACAAAGGTGAATTAATGGACTGGATGCTTCAACTATCCCCGGAGGGAAAGCATGCAGGTTTTGAACCTATCCCTTCGCTATTTAGCAACCTTCAGGCTAAATATGGACAACGCGTGAAGCTTTACAACTGTGCTCTTGGAAAAGAACAAGGAGAAGCGAATTTTCAAGTGGTGAAGGATGCGCCTGCCTACAGTGGCTTGAAAAAGCGGAAGTATTTGGTCGAAAACCCTGAGATTGAAGAGGTTCATGTGAAGGTGGAAACACTCGACCACCTTTTCGCTCAGCAGCCAGCGTTGAAGTTGCTGAAAGTGGATGTGGAAGGTGGAGAATTTGATGTGTTAAGCGGCGGAAAAGACTTGATCTTGCGCTGCAGACCGTATATTTTGTTTGAGTTCGGATTGGGCTCTGCAGAGTTCTATGGTTCTGGTCCGGAACTGATGTACGACTTACTACAAGAAGTTAAACTGAATGTGTTTTGTTTGGGAGATTTTCTTAGTAACAGCAAGCCATTGAGCAAGGATCAATTTAAGCAGCACTTCGACCAAGGAAGCGAGTATTATTTTATTGCTGCACCAAAAGAAGCTTCAACGAATTAAGGTAGTCGCTCGCGCTTCGAACGTTCATAATCGGGAGCATCCAAGCCAGGATAAATTTGCGGTGTGCGAATCTTGTAAAAATGTGCTTTGTACAATTTGGCACTCATACCATCCCAATGAAAAGGCATGCTAAATCCTTCTTAAGGAAAATCGTTACAAGGAGGAACGAAATAAGCCATACCGAAAAATGGCATTTGCAGCATCGCTCACCAACATTTTCTCTTTGGGAGGCTTGATGAGTAAAGTAAACAGGGCCTGTAAAACTACAAGCCCTGATAGAAAATAACGACTGAGCAGAAAATACATCTGCTTATAAATTTAAACTTGCGAAAGATTTGGAATATCGGCAGGAACGAGTTGAAACTTATCCTCTTCCTCTTTAATACGCATTACTTGATCGAGCGCATCAGGAATAACATCGCTGCAAATTACAATGAAAGCACCTTTTGGAGCAGTTGCGATAGCGTGATCGATTGCTTCAGACTCAGTAGGAATTACTTCTACTTCTTTGCTTGGATTAACAGATTTAACCCCTTGAAGCATTAAGTCGATAATTTCATTTTCTGATCTTCCGCGTAAGTTTCTATCTTGACGAATGATGATACGATCGAACATCTGTGCGGCAATTTTACCAAGGTTGATGATGTCTTCGTCGCGGCGATCGCCTACCCCTGCGATGATACCAATCTTTGGTGTCGCATCGATTTTTTCGAGGAATTTCGAAATCGCAATAAAGCCCGCAGTGTTGTGCGCGTAATCGACCATTACTTGGAAGTTGCGGAACTGGAACATATTCATTCGTCCAGGTGTTTGCGTTGGCGAAGGAATGAATGTTTCCAATGCAAGGCGCATGTCTTCAATCTTGAAACCTCTTATAAATCCAGCAAGAACTACCGGCAAGATATTTTGTATGTTGAATACTGCCTTGCCTGAGAACGTGAGCGGAATGTTCACCACTTTGTCGACACGGATCTTCCAAGTTCCTTTACAAATTGTTATATAACCATTCTCAACGATTGTAGCCAAACCACCGTCGTTGCAATGGCGAATAACGCGTGGATTGTTTTCATCCAAGCTGAACAAAGCAATCTTGCATTTGAGCTGTTTGCGCATTTCAAATACAAGATCATCATCGGCATTGAGAATAGAATAACCATCTACATGCACGCTTTCTGGCACCACTGCCTTAACCCGCGCCATTTCTTCAACGGTATTGATGCCTTTTAGTCCGAGGTGATCGGCTGCCACATTGGTTACGATAGCAATATCGCAAAAGCTGAAGGCCAATCCGGCGCGAAGGATTCCACCTCGGGCAGTTTCTAACACAGCGAAGTTTACGGTTGGATCTTTTAACACAAATTCGGCGCTCACCGGACCAGTACAATCACCAGCTTGGAGCATCCTGTTTTGAATGTAAATACCATCGGTAGTAGTAAAGCCTACTTTATGCCCCATTGTCTTCACCATGTGGGCCATCAAGCGTGTTGTGGTGGTCTTTCCGTTGGTACCTGTTACTGCAATAATTGGAATACGCGCAGATGTCCCCGGAGGGAAAAGCATATCGATTACAGGTTCAGCAACATTTCGAGGCAATCCTTCTGTTGGAGCAATGTGCATTCTGAATCCTGGAGCGGCATTCACTTCAAGAATAGCTCCTCCATTTTCACGAATTGGGGTGAAAAGATCTGGCGCCATGATATCGATACCACAGATATCCAAACCTACCACACGTGCAATACGTTCGGCCATGAATACATTGTAAGGATGCACCAAATCGGTGATATCGGTTGCAGTTCCGCCGGTACTTAAGTTGGCGGTTGATTTTAAATACAACACTTGTCCTTCAGGCAAAACATCCAACAATTCAAGCCCCTTCTCCTTGAGGATGTTTAAGGTCATTTCATCTACCTTAATTGCTGTGAGCACTTTCTCGTGACCATAACCTCGGCGAGGATCGCGGTTTACCTCATCAATGAGTTGTTGTATAGTTTGTCGACCATCGCCTTTAACAGCAGCAGGTGTGCGTTTGGCGGCAGCTACGAGTTTGTAGTTAATCACCAACAAGCGGAAGTCGAAACCGGTGATGAAGCGTTCACAAATTACACCGCGCGAAACACGTTTGGCTGCAACAAGCGCTTCTAGGGCATCTTCCCAATTGGTGATGTTGATGGTTGCACCTCTTCCGTGGTTACCAGAAACAGGCTTGAGCACGAGTGGATAACCTACCTTTTTAACTGCATTTTCAAGATCTTCTTCATCATATACGATGTAGCCTTTAGGAACAGGAACTCCAGCGGCATCCAGAATGTTTTTGGTTTCTTCTTTGTCGCAGGCGATCTCTACAGCAATACTAGAAGTAGTTGATGCTACCGTCGCTTGAATCCTTTTCTGATTCACGCCAAAGCCTAATTGAACGAGGGAGTGACGGTTGAGACGAATCCAAGGAATATTTCGGTTTTGTGCTTCTTCAACAATTGATCCCGTTGAAGGGCCTAGGCGTTCATCTTCGCGAATTTCACGCATAGTCTGAATATCATCGTCGAGGTCGTAATCAGTTCCTGCGGCAATCGCTTCACAAATTCGCACTGCGGCTTTTGCGGCATAAATCCCGGCTTTTTCTTCCATATAAGCGAAAACGACATTGTAGATGCCTTGCTCACCAGTTCCACGGGTACGACCGAAGCCAACGTCCATCCCCGCAAGGGTTTGAATTTCGAGGGCGATGTGTTCGATCACGTGTCCCATCCAAGTACCTTCTTTCACCCGGTGGAAGAAACCGCCTGGTCGTTCTTCTGAGCAACGGTGGCTATACATGGAAGGAAACATCTTCTCAAGACGTTCTAGAAATTCGGGAATATGGTTGGTGGGTTTGTCTTCGAACTCTTCTATGTCGAGTTTCATGACAATGAGTTTATGACGGCGGATCGACCAGTAGTTCGGACCTCTCATGGCCCGGATTTCAAGAATATTCATGCGATAGTGAGAAATGTAGATCTCCGAAAATAGGGGTTTTCTCTTTATGGAGAGGTGAAATGCAAGTAATCGAAAGAAAATAATGCATGGATTGCCTTTTGTTTTTTCGGATAAATCTGAAAATCAGAGCATTAATTGCTCTTAATAGTTAACGGCGATTGGATTGGCATTCCCCATCTTTTGCACATTTGGGTTGTTAAAACTCTGTTGAAATCGACTTCATAGAAGCGGTTGAGTGGGCGATGATTCCTATAATTTTGCCGATCTACACTTTAATTGAGAAATATGCATTCACCAAAAGGCATTCTGATTTCGATTGGGGGCAATGTTGACAAAGGAACAGCAGCCGAGCCGAACTACAAAAACCCTAGCAATCTGGCTTTTTTCGCAGACGGAATCCTAAAAAGAATCCTATCAGAAATGAAGGGTGTTAATAGCAAAGTGGAAGTAATTACCACTGCCTCTGAGATTCCTGAGGAAGTTGGGAACAATTACGTTGAAGCTTTCAAACGATTGGGATGTGAAAGTGTGAATGTGATTCATATTAAGAACCGCGAAGACACGCTGAACCCTGAATATTACGAGCGAATCGCTGCAGCTGATGGCGTGATGTTTACTGGTGGTAACCAAATGCGATTAACGACCATTTTCGGTGGTACTGATATTTTAAATCTTTTGCATGAGCGTTACGAAAAAGAGCATTTCGTGATCGCTGGAACATCTGCTGGCGCGATGGCAATGTCGAACACTATGATTTACGAAGGTTCGAGTGATGAATCTTTCTTGAAAGGAAAAGTGAAGATCACCACAGGATTAGCTTTCATGAAAGATGTGATCATTGATTCGCATTTCGTTCGCCGTGGAAGATTTGGTCGTTTGGCACAAGCTGTTTCGGCAAATCCGGGATGCATCGGTATCGGCTTGGGTGAAGACACTGGCGTATTGGTAAGTAATGGAAACGAATTAGAAGCGATTGGTTCTGGTTTGGTGATTATTTTTGATGGGCATTCGATTCGCCACTCGAACATTGCCGATATCAACGATGGTCAGCCTATTTCTATCGAACATTTAATTGTTCACGTGATGGCAAAAAGCAATCACTACAATGTGAAGAACAGAAAATTTTTTGCCGGTAAAGATGAACTGGCAGCCAATGCATAAACCAATGATCGGATTGTCTAATTTTGGCACTCCAAATAAAGAACTCTCGAGATCCTATTCATGAATTACGACCTAATTGTTATCGGCACTGGCCCTGGTGGGTACGTAGCTGCAATCCGTGCATCACAACTCGGACTTAAAGTAGCTGTTGTTGAACGCGAAGAACTTGGAGGAATCTGCCTGAACTGGGGCTGTATTCCAACCAAAGCTTTATTGAAAAGTGCAAATGTTTTCGAATACCTGAAACATGCTTCTGATTACGGCATCAAAGTAGAAGGTGCTGATGCAGATTTCGATGCTATGGTAAAACGCAGCCGCGGTGTGGCTGATGGAATGAGCAAAGGGATTCAATTCTTGTTGAAGAAAAACAAGATCGATACCATTTTCGGAAATGCTAAAGTTACCAAAGACAAAAAAGTTGAGGTAAAAGACAAAGACGGAAAAGTATCTCATTACACAGCTAAGAGTATCATTTTGGCTACAGGCTCACGCAGCCGTGAATTGCCTAATTTGAAACAAGACGGTAAAAGAATCATCGGATACCGTGAAGCCATGACTCTTGCTACCCAGCCTAAATCGATGGTTGTTGTTGGGTCTGGTGCTATCGGTGTTGAATTCGCATATTTCTACAATACAATCGGAACGAAAGTAACCATTGTAGAATTCCTTCCGAACGTAGTACCAGTTGAAGATGAAGAAGTGAGCAAGCAACTTGAGCGTTCGTTCAAGAAAGCTGGCATCGATGTCATGACCAATTCATCAGTTGAATCGGTTGATACATCTGGCGCTCTCTTGAAAGTGAAAGTAAAAACGCCAAAAGGAGAGCAAATTCTTGAGTGCGATACAGTGCTTTCAGCAGCAGGTGTTGTAACCAATATCGAAAACATCGGATTGGAAGAATTGGGTGTGAAAGTCGATAAAGGCAGAATTCTAGTAAACGAATGGTACCAAACCAACGTGGCTGGCATTTATGCAATTGGCGACATCGTTCCTGGTCCTGCTTTGGCACACGTTGCTTCTGCAGAAGGAATCATTTGCGTTGAGAAAATTGCAGGACACCATCCTGAACCACTTAACTATGGCAACATCCCAGGTTGTACTTACAGCAATCCTGAAATTGCTTCTGTTGGGATGACCGAAAAAGCAGCTCGCGAAGCTGGTTACGAAATCAAAGTGGGCAAATTCCCATTCTCTGCATCAGGAAAGGCTTCAGCTGCTGGAGCAAAAGATGGTTTCGTAAAAGTGATTTTCGATGCCAAATATGGCGAATGGCTTGGATGCCATATGATTGGTGCTAATGTTACAGAAATGATTGCTGAAGCGGTAGTGGCTAGAAAGCTAGAAACAACCGGACACGAGATCATCAAATCGGTACATCCGCATCCAACCATGTCGGAAGCAGTGATGGAAGCAACAGCTATGGCTTACGGAGAAGTAATTCACCTATAACAATCTCTTTCCGCAAGGAAAAATATTATGTGCGGAATCACTGGCAGTATCGCATTTCTTGAATCGGGAAAAGCCCGACTTGAAAAGGTACATGCTGCTACAGAACAATTAAAAAAACGTGGACCAGACGGAAACGGAATATACCGCACAGATTCCGTTTCTTTTGGTCATGCCCGTTTGTCGATCATCGACGTAAGTAACAATGGTTCGCAGCCATTTACCGACAATTCGGGACGGTTCACGATCGTATTCAACGGCGAGTTTTTCAATTTTAAAACGTACAGAAACGAACTCGAGCAATCGGGGATTCAGTTTCGTTCATCAAGCGATACAGAGGTTTTATTGAACCTTTTTATTCGTGAAGGAATTTCCTGCTTGAGTAAAATCAATGGATTTTTTGCTTTTGCAGTGCACGACAAAGAAACAGGCGATGTTTTTATGGCTCGTGATCGTTATGGCGTGAAACCCTTCATTTATTACCAAGATTCTTCAGGCATTTCGTTCGCATCAGAAATGAAATCTTTGATGCAATATGATATTCCGAAGAAAATCGATCACAGTGCGCTGTATCAATACTTGCATCTAAACTACATTCCAGCACCTGAAACGATTTTCGAAGGTGTAAAGAAGCTCGAACCTAGTCATTACTTGAAGATATCAGGTGGAAAAGTGGAGAAAATTTGTTGGTACGAAATGCCAACAAAAATCAAACAGCCCATTCCAGATTATGCATCAGCACAGTCGATGTTGGTCGATAAAATGACCGCATCGGTTGAGCGTAGAATGATTTCGGATGTGCCGTTGGGAAGCTTTTTATCGGGTGGAATCGACTCGTCGGTGGTGACAGCTATTGCTTCAAGTTTTACTTCAAATCTAAATACGTTTTCAATTGGTTATCAAGACGAACCACTATTCGATGAAACCAAATATGCAAGACTTGTAGCCGACCGTTACAAGACCAATCACACCGTATTTAGCTTGCGCAACAAAGACCTATTCGACAATTTGCATGGGATGCTGGAATACATCGACGAGCCTTTTGCAGATTCATCGGCGTTGGCTGTAAACATCCTCTGCAGAGAAACGCGTAAAAAGGTAACCGTTGCCCTTTCGGGAGATGGTGCTGACGAATTGTTTGGTGGTTATATGAAGCATTACGGAGAGTGGAAACTTCGCAATGGAGGCTTCAAAGCACAAGTGGTAAGTTTGTTAGGTCCTGCCTGGGAAATCCTTCCGAAGTCGCGCAATTCTTCCATGGGAAACATGGTGCGTAAACTTCAGAAGTTCAGTCGTGGAATGAAAGCTGGCGCTACCGACCGTTATTGGCAGTGGTGTGGTTATGCCGACGATGATTATTTGAAAACGATGGCAGCCTTTCCGCTGAACAGCGCTGAAATTGCAGCCCGAAAGAAATACCACACCCGATTTATTGGTACCACTGGCGACATGAACGATATGTTGCTCAACGACATGCATTTGGTGCTTCAAGGCGACATGTTGACGAAAGTCGATTTGATGTCGATGGCAAACAGCCTTGAAGTGCGCACGCCGTTTTTGGATTTTGAGTTGGTGGATTTTGCGGCTTCCCTCCCACCCGATTACAAAGTAAATGGCAAAGGCAGAAAGCTGATTGTACAAGATGCATTCAGAAGTATTTTACCGGAAGAGCTTTACCATAGGCCGAAACATGGCTTCGAAGTGCCATTGTTGAAATGGTTTAGGGAAGACCTGAACAGCTGGATTTTCGACGATTTGCTTTCGGATAAAGAACTTGTTGCACAGGGGTTATTTAATCCAGATGCAGTTAAGAAACTTAGGGCACAACTGATGTCGAACGATCCGGGAGATGCAACGGCTCGGATCTGGGCATTGATTGTATTTCAGAATTGGTACCGTCGTTGGATGAAATAATTACTTTTGCCGAAACAGGATTAACCACTAATGCCTAGAATTCTCCGCATCATCAACCGTTTCAACTTGGGTGGCCCAACCTATAACGCTGCATATTTGTCGCGTTATATGCCCGATGATTTTGAAACTATGTTAGTTGGTGGAGAAAAGGACGAATCTGAAGACAGTTCAGAGTTTATTGTCAAGAATTTGGGGTTAAATCCGATCATCATTCCTGAGATGAAACGGGAAATCGATTTGAGAAATGATTTTGAGGCATACAGAAAGATGCAGCAAATCATCAAAGATTTCAAGCCCGACATTGTGCATACCCATGCTTCAAAAGCTGGAACAATCGGAAGATTAGCTGCTTCGAACATGAAAGTTCCGGTGATCATTCACACCTTCCATGGACACGTATTTCATTCTTATTTTGGAAAGATGAAAACCGTGATGTACAAGAACATTGAACGCAATTTGGCGCGAAAAAGCTCTTGTATCATCGCCATTAGCGAAAAGCAAAAAGCTGAACTTTGTTTGGTTCACCGCATTTGCAAGCCTGAGAAGATCAAAGTTGTTCCATTGGGATTCGACTTATCGAGGTTTACCGAGCAAATGGACGAAAAGCGACTTACATTTAGGAGTCGTTACCAACTGGATGACGATGAAATTGCGATTGGCATCATCGGTCGATTGGTTCCAGTGAAAAACCATCGATTGTTTCTTGAAGCTGCAAAGATTGTATTGGAGAAAACAACCAAAAAGTTGAGGTTTTTCATTATTGGTGACGGAGAAGACAGATTGAGAATTGAAGCCAACGCCAGAGAATTAGGCATTCCATTTATGGATGCGATGACACAGACTGGAAAATCACCGCTGACCTTTACCTCTTGGATTAAAGATATAGATGTTGCCAATGCAGGGCTTGATATTGTTACCCTCACTTCGTTGAACGAAGGCACACCAGTAAGTTTGATTGAAGCCCAAGCTGCAAATAAGCCAATCGTGAGCACCAACGTGGGCGGCATTGAAAACGTTGTTATTGAAGGCATTACTGCTCTATTGTCGAATTCTAAAAGTGATGCGGAGAAATTTGCCTCCTTGATTCTTGAGCTTACGGAGAACGATGAGAAGCGAAATACGCTTGGAAGAGTTGGTTGGGAGCATGTAAAGAACAGGTTTCATTACACCCGATTGATTCGAGATATTTCAGAACTTTACTATGAAATGCTCGCCAATCCTGGCATTGCTGATTAATTTCAATCTTCAAACTGTACAAACAAAAAATCTTGGTTTTAATCAACGATGGTTTGTCAGTATGTCGTTATAAACATAGACTTTGAGCATTAAATTTTGTTAGCTTTGCCGTCTATGCAATACCCTTTTGCCAGAGTTTTCAGTTGGCTGATTATACCGTTAATGGTTGGAATGGTTTCCTGTAATAACAGAGCGATCATGTTCAAAACCAAAAAGAATTATCCGTACGATGATTTCTCTACTATTTCAGCATCCCGAGAGTATAAAATTGGATTGAACGACATCCTTGAGATTCAGATTATTCCGAACAAAGGAGCTTTGTTGATAGAAGGTGGTGGCAGTGCAGATCAGTCTGGAGGCGGAGGATCTACATCCCAGTTGCAAAACAAAGCCATCAACACAGTAGTTGAGTTCGATGGAACTACCAAGCTTCCGATGTTAGGTAGGATTCAAATGAAAGATTTGTCGGTTCGTGAAGCCGAACTCATGTTAGAGGAGCGCCTAAAGCAATATTATGTTGATCCGTATGTGACCATTAAGATCACCAATAAGCGAATTGTGATGTTCCCCGGCGAAGCGGGAAATGCTCGTGTGATCAACCTTCAAAACCAAAACACTACACTTTTGGAAGCCTTGGCATTGTCGGGTGGTGTTTCTGCAAACGGTAAAGCCAATCGAATCAAACTCATTCGAGGCGATTTGAAAAACCCTCAAGTATATCTGATCGATCTTTCCACAATCGACGGAATGAAAAAAGCAGACATGACGCTTCAAGGCAATGATATCATTTACATAGAGCCTAGAAACGACTTCGCACAGAACTTCATCAATAGGGCTACACCGTATTTATACATTATCAACCTGTCTTACTTTTATCTTCTTCTCTTTAACTAAGGATGGTAGAAAGGAAAATATCGAACCTAAATGATGATTTTGATCTGAAACTATTCTTCAGGGTCATCAGAAAAAATATTGCTTGGATTCTGCTCTTCTTCGTAATTGCGTTTTTGATGGCGTTTTTGTATTTACGCTATACGTATCCAATTTATGAGTCGAAGTCAATCATCCAGATTGCATTGGCGGATAAAAATTCGAAAATGCTTCTCGACAGGGAATTTACAGCAAAAAGTGATCTTCCAGGTAAAATTGAATTGTTGAGATCGGCTACTTTCTTAGACCGGGTGTTCAATAAACTTCCGCTGGATGTAAGCTACTACCAAATTGGTAACGTACTGAACTATGAGATGTATCGAACCTCACCGTTCGAATTGGAATATCGAAATCCAATCAATGAAATATACAACCTACCAGTGTATGTTTCATTTACAGATGAGAACAATGCGATTTTCACCACTAACCTGAACAACAAGGAAAATGTATTCCGTGTAAAAACCAATACATGGGTTCGATTGCCAGTGATCGACTCGGTTAAGGTGAACATGAGAAATTTCGATAAGATTCGTAAAGACATGAAAGGTCTCAATGAGAATCCTTACTACTTCATCTTAACGAAACGAGAAAACTTGGTGCGTACCTATTCTGGGAACCTTACAGTTGAAACTGAAAACGAGGCTGCAGGAACAATAAAGGTGATGTATTACGAGCGAAATCCTGCAAAGGCCGCAGATATCTGTAATACGATTTCCGACGAATTCAAGATCTATGACATCGAGAAACAAGCAGAATCGGCAACAAATACGATTAAATTTATCGACGACCAATTAAAAGCGGTGTATGATAAACTTTACGATTCGGAAGTTGAGCTACAGAATTTCAAGACAAAAAATAGGTTAAATGATGAAACACCTTTGCCAAACTTTGGTAACAGGATCGACGATTTAGAATCCAAGCTTAACAATGTTCAGTTAGAAGAATCAGCGTTAAAAACGATCGAAGATGCGATTTCGATCGAAAAAGATATCGATGTTTATCAGTTGGTTTCTTTGTTGGCTGCATCCGATTCTCAAGGAATGCTTCTGCAAATGCTTACAGAATTAAAAGGACTGCTTCAAAAAAGAACATCCACATTGTATTCTGTAACTCAGAGTTCTTCAAAAGTTGCATTGATAGACTACCAAATTGCCATTCAAAAAAAGTTGATTGTAGAGGCATTGTCGGCACTCAAGAAAAGTCTCAACGACCAGAAAATTCAGATTGAAGACCGAATTGCTAATTATGAAGATGAAATAAAACTCAGTGCATTGAGTTTCGATCGAATAGAATTTGTGCGTCTTCAGAAATTAAACAATATCAACGAAAACTACTACAATCGATTGGTGGAGATTAAATCAGAATTAGCAATTTCTACAGCCGGAATCACCTCTGAAAATACTGTGTTGGAAGCATCCACTGCTTCGGCTGCGCCCTACTTCCCAAGCCGCCGAATTGTTGCATTAAGTGCTTTTATTGGCTGGATCATTGTGAGTCTAGGCTTGGTTGTGATTAGGTATCTAATGTATAACGAGATTACTTCCATGAATGAAATCATGAAGTACTTAGAAGTGCCGATGCTCGGGATTGTACCAAACTACAAGGACATCATTCCGATCTCTCAGCTCATTGTAGATAAGAAACCCAAATCGATAATTGCAGAATCGCTCAGATCGATCCGCTCTAATCTCGAATTCCTCTCTACCAAAGAAGGTCCTAAAGTACTAGCTATCACTTCCACCATTTCTGGGGAAGGAAAGACTTTCGTAGCCTTGAATTTGGCAGGTATCATCGCATTTTCAGAAAAGAAAGTGATCATTCTCGATCTTGATATGCGGAAACCGAAAATCCACGTGGGCTTCGGTGTTCCTAACGACAAAGGAATGAGTACCATCTTGATCGGTAGAAATCAGATTGAAGATTGTATTTTCAAGTCAAGCTTAACAAACCTCGACTTTATTACGGCAGGACCAGTCCCTCCTAACCCATCGGAGCTTGTAATCAGTTCCAAAATGTCGGAAGTACTTGAGGAGTTGAAAAAAATGTACGATGTAATCGTAATCGATAATCCTCCGGTAGGTCTTGTAACAGATGGTATCAGGATTATCAAGATGGCCGATTATCCGGTATATGTCTTCCGTGAGAATTTCTCAAAAAGAAACTTCGTGCAGAACGTTAAAAAATTGATTCGCGATAACAATATCAAGAACCTAAGTATCATCTTGAATTCTGTCGACATTAAGCGCTCTGGCTATGGTTATTCGGGTGTTTACGACTATGATTACGGTTATGGATACGGTTATGGGTTTGGGTATTACGATGAAGATATTCGAAGAGAGCGCATTAACCTGAAGGAATTCTTCAGAAAACTGATTAGCAAATAAAATGAGAGTTGAGCAGTTCGATATTCCGGATCTGAAATTAATTCATCCAGCTGTTTTTGAGGATCCACGAGGATATTTCTTTGAATCGTATAACTACTCGAGATTCATTGAAGCAGGCATCAACGACCACTTTGTGCAGGACAATCAAAGTCTTTCTCAAGCAGGTGTGCTTCGCGGTCTCCATTTCCAAACTGGCGATTTTGCACAATCGAAACTTGTTCGTGTAATTAAAGGTGCCGTTTTAGATGTTGCTGTTGATATTCGCGCTGGTTCACCCACCTACGGCAAACACCTAGCGGTAGAATTAAATGAGCACAACAAAACCATGTTGTACGTTCCTGTTGGCTTCGCACATGGTTTTCTAACGCTCACCGACGATACAATTTTCTCCTATAAATGTGGTAATGTATACAACAAAGCCTCCGAAATGGGAATCATGTGGAACGACCCAGAATTGAACATTGACTGGAAAATTGAAAATCCGTTGTTATCTGAAAAAGACCAAGTGAATTTGAATTTCAAAGATTTTCAATCACCTTTCAGATTCAATTCTTAAATTGTACCTGATGATAGAACTAGGAACATTTACAATTCCAATACTCCTCACAGTTTTTTTAGCGTTGATGATCATCTTTTCGATCGTCATCAACGGTTTACTACTCAAGTTTTCATCGAACATGGGATCGAAAAACGAGTTCGATCAGGTTCGCTGGGCAGCAACCACCAAACCTGCATTTGGAGGTGTATCATTCTATTTGTTGTTCCTTTTAGCGATAGTTTTTTACACCATCTTCTTCCCCAACCAAGAAATGCTGCTCAACAAAAAGTTCCTAGGCTTTTTTCTAGCAACTTCACTCGGGTTTATCATGGGATTAGCCGATGACGCATACAATACCAAGCCTTTCCTAAAATTTTTAGTCCAGTTTATTTGTGGTGCATCCTTCGTATTTACAGACAATCTAATCACTGTTTTCCCGTGGTATGAAGTGAACGTTTTCTTCACTTTTTTCTGGGTTGTTGGATTGATGAATTCGGTGAATATGCTCGACAACATGGATGGAATCACAACATCCGTTTCTTCGGTAATTTGTATTGGGGCCTTGATGAGCATGGCGTTTCGTGAAGCCCCAGTGAATATCGATATGATTTTAGTCTTAGGCGTTTTGGCTGGGCTCTGTGGATTCCTTTATTACAATTGGAACCCTTCAAGAATGTATATGGGCGACTCAGGCTCTCAGTTTCTTGGTGTTTTCTTGGCTGGAATCGGGATTGAATACTTCTGGAATGCGCCCAATTATTTCGAAACAATCACTCCTGCTCGTCAATTTCTCATCGCTATTTTGATGTTCGTTGTACCGATCAGCGATACTGCAACTGTATCTATCAACCGCTTACTGAAAGGGAAATCTCCATTTGTTGGAGGGCGCGACCACACTACACACCATTTGGTGTATGCTGGTTTAACAGAACGTCAAGTGGCTATTGTGATGATTTCGCTTTCCTTGTTGGCTATGTTCGTTGGGATATTTGTTTTAAACAATATTCGTAACTGGACCACCACACATACCGTATTGTCTTCTGGATTGTTTCTGGTAATTTTAGTTGGATTATATTCAATTACACGTATCAGTAAACCAAAACCCAAAGCTTGAAGCCATTCAAAATAATCAATAAAGTTCCTGCGCCAGTTTATAAACTGGTAATCTCCTTTGTGTTTTTATTGAGTGCACTTACTGTAATTCGGCTGTTTAGCTTTTATGGCAAAGTAGGCTCCGACGACGATCAGTACCAGAAATATTTCAAAGACCATTACAGAATCTATTCTGTGAACGTTCCACATGACCTCAATTTTGCGGGTGAGGCAGTTCCGCTGCAAGATTTCGAAGTGCGTGAACGCATCGACAGAGAATTTCTTGTAAATACCTACTGGCAATCGCAAACCATCTTATTGGCAAAAAGATCCAACCGTTGGTTGCCAATTATTTCAGGAATTCTGAAGAAAAACGGAATTCCCGACGACTTTAAATACCTCTCTGTAGTGGAAAGTGGGTTCACCCAAAATGTTTCTTCAAAAGGAGCTGCCGGTTTTTGGCAATTCATTCCTTCTACTGCCGCAGCATTCAATCTAACGATCAACGACGAAATCGACGAACGTTACCATCCCGAAAAATCGACAGAAGCAGCTTGCCGTTTTTTCATGGAATCGTATAAACAACTCGGAAATTGGACACTGGTAGCGGCTTCCTTCAATTTGGGAATCAATGGAATCCAGAAGCAACTCGATAAGCAGCAAGTAAAATCATATTACGATTTACTGCTCAATGAAGAAACAGGGAGATATGTATTTCGGGTTTTAGCCATCAAAGAAATCCTTTCCAACCCTCAGAATTACGGATTTGTGTTGAGAAAAAAGGATTTGTATCCACCCTTACCGGGATCTTTTACCAAGGTAGATTCTTCAATTACCAATCTTACCACCTTTGCCGAACAGCATGGCACGAATTACAAGATGCTGAAGTATTACAATCCTTGGTTGAGGTCGGATAAATTGTCGAATCCGGATAAGAAAATTTACACCCTCAAGATTCCGCACAAATCGGTTGAGAACTTCAAAGAATTGATGAAAGAAGTGGAAACGCTCAACCCTGAACAACCCATTCTGGATACGATTCTTCCCAAATAACTCAATCTGGCGTTTGCCAATAAATTGAATTCCCTGTAGAATGTTCGTTTTGTTCCCAAAACAGATTTGCAGGATCAGCGATCCCAAAAAACATCTAGGATAAAGAATCGAAGCATTCTGAAAACTTGATACGTTTGGATTTTACGATTCCGTCGGCCGGTTCCTCTCCAGATAGGAGATTCCAGCTGCACAGCACGGTGAAAATCAAAAGAATAGCAAACTTCCGCATACAATGCTAATATAAGAACATTTTACCTGCGGAATTCCTGCTTCCTGCCGCAACAAATCGCTACTTTTGCGGTTCGTAACAATGATGAAATCGGCTGACATAAACGGGGAAAGTAAAATCGAAATTTTCGGTGCAAGAGAACACAATCTGAAAAATATCGATGTAACCATTCCAAGGAACAAACTGGTAGTGATTACTGGTTTGAGTGGAAGTGGAAAATCTTCCCTGGCATTCGATACATTGTATGCTGAAGGGCAACGCCGATACATCGAAAGCTTCTCGGCCTATGCACGTCAGTTTCTCGGAAGCATGGAGCGCCCAGATGTGGATCGCATCACAGGTTTAAGTCCTGTAATTTCCATAGAACAAAAAACCACAGGTAAAAATCCGAGGTCAACAGTAGGTACAATTACTGAGATCTACGACTTTATGCGTTTGCTGTTTGCCCGTGCCGGGGAAGCCTATTCTTACGAAACAGGTGAAAAGATGGTGCGCTACACCGAGCAACAGATTCTTGATCTTATCTTGAAAGTATCTGATGGTAAGCGGATTGCACTGCTCGCACCAGTCGTTAAAGGCCGCAAAGGACACTACCGCGAACTCTTCGAACAAATCCGCAAACAAGGGTTTCTAAAAGTTCGTGTGGATGGAAAAATCGCCGACATTTCATTTGGAATGAAAGTGGATCGTTACAAAATTCACGACATCGAAATTGTAATTGATCGGATTGAAGTATCTGAATCTCAAAAACAACGCATCACCGAATCATTGAAACTTGCTATGAAGCATGGCAAAGGATCGATGATGGTTCTCGATACCGACGATGATGTTGTTCGCCATTACAGTCGTTACTTGATGTGCCCAACAACAGGCATTTCGTATGACGAACCGGCGCCGAATCTCTTTTCGTTCAATTCACCTTACGGAGCTTGTCCGAAATGCCACGGTTTAGGCGAAATTGCTCAAGTAGATCTGAAGAAGATCATCCCCGATCCCAAAAAAAGCCTCAAAAAAGGAGGTATTCAGCCTCTTGGTGAATACAAAAACAACTGGATTTTTGCTCAAGTAGAAGCCATTGCTGATAAATATGGATTCAAGCTTGAAGATCCGGTTGGAGAAATTGATGAGGAAGCACTGAACGCAATCCTATACGGAACTGAGGAAATTCTGAAAATCAAGAATCCTTCGTACAACAATTCAGGCTATGCGACGCAGTTTAACGGCATCGTGAATTTCATTGCCGATCAACACGAAGATGCCAAAGAAGGTTCCGGAAAAAACTGGGCCGACGAGTACATGAACAATGTGGTTTGCACCGATTGTCATGGCGACCGTTTGAAAAAACAGGCTCTTTGGTTTAAGGTTGGCGAGAAAAACATCGCCGAACTAGCACGTGAAGACATTGGTAATTTGCTCGAGTGGTTCAATGGCATTGAAGACACTATGGAAGGCCGCCAAAAAGCGATCGCTCATGAAGTGCTAAAAGAAATCAGAACCCGATTGGGCTTTTTGATGGAAGTTGGACTCGATTATCTCACCATCAACCGCAATGCAGGTTCTCTTTCGGGAGGAGAAGCACAAAGAATAAGACTTGCTACCCAAATAGGATCTAAGCTTGTTGGGGTTTTGTATATTCTTGATGAGCCTTCGATTGGCCTGCACCAGCGCGATAACGTAAAACTAATCAAGGCATTACAAGACCTTCGGGATGCAGGAAATTCTGTAATTGTGGTTGAACACGACAAAGACATGATTCTTGCTGCCGATTATGTTATTGATATTGGTCCAGGTGCTGGTCTCCATGGAGGACGAATCGTAGCTCAAGGCACTCCAGAAACTATCATGAGCGGTGATTCGCTCACTGCTGCCTACATCAGAAGGGAAATGGAAATCGCCATTCCTGAAAAACGCAGAGCTGGAAACGGAAACAAGTTGGTGGTGCACAAAGCCACTGGCAACAACCTCAAAAACGTAACTGTCGAAATTCCTCTCGGCATGTTGGTGTGTGTAACGGGTGTTTCTGGAAGCGGTAAATCAACATTGATCAACGAAACGCTCTTCCCAGCGCTGAACAAATATTTCTTCAATTCGCACAAAGAGCCGCTTCCTTACAAAAAAATCGACGGGCTTGCACATATCGACAAGGTGATTGATATTGATCAAAGTCCAATTGGTCGCACACCTCGCTCTAATCCAGCCACTTATACTGGAGTCTTTTCCGACATTCGGTCGTTGTTTGCTTCAATGCCAGAGGCAGCCATTCGAGGATACAAACCTGGAAGATTTAGCTTCAACGTAAAAGGTGGCCGTTGCGAAACTTGTTCGGGTGGAGGAATGAAGGTGATTGAAATGAACTTTCTACCCGACGTGTATGTGCAATGTCCTGCTTGCCAGGGAAAACGCTACAACCGTGAAACATTGGAAGTTCGTTACAAAGGCAAATCTATCTCCGACGTGCTCAATTTAACCATCGAGCAGGCTGTAGAATTTTTCGATCATATCCCATCTATTCTTCACAAAATCAAAACCTTGAATGATGTAGGTTTGGGTTATATCGCACTCGGACAATCATCTACTACCCTTTCGGGTGGAGAGGCGCAACGTGTGAAACTTGCCACAGAGTTAAGCAGAAAAGATACTGGTCAAACCTTGTACATCCTCGACGAACCTACCACTGGTTTGCATTTCGAGGATATTCGAGTGCTTTTAGGTGTTTTGCAAAAACTAGTCGACAAAGGAAATTCGGTAGTTATCATTGAGCACAACCTCGATATTATCAAAGTAGCCGATCATATTATCGATATGGGCCCTGAAGGTGGAGAACGCGGCGGTCAATTGCTTGTAACTGGCACTCCTGAAGAAGTTGCGAAGAGTAAAAAGAGCTTCACTGCCTATTTCCTAAAACAAGAATTAGAAGTTGGCGTAAAAAGCTAGGTGCTGTTTACAATCATTTTCTATATTTTTCCGTTTTACTTTAAATAACACAAAGAAATTAATGGATAATCTCAACAAACGAGGGCATGAAGACAAGATCATAGAGGCCTTCAAAGAAAAAGACGCTTTCGAAATAAAAACCACCAATTCCTGGCAGATCTTCAAGATCATGGCCGAATTCGTAGAAGCATTTGAAAAGCTTGGAAAAATTGGTCCTTGCGTTTCCATTTTCGGTTCAGCACGCACAAAACCCGATGATCCATATTACATTTTGGCTGAAGAAATTGCCTTCAAACTCACACACGAAGGTTATGGAATTATCACTGGTGGCGGTCCAGGAATCATGGAGGCTGGTAACAAAGGCGCTCACCGCGGAGGCGGAAAATCGGTAGGATTGAACATCGTTCTTCCACATGAACAAGAAGGAAATAAATACATCGACCGCGATAAAATCATCAACTTCGATTACTTCTTCGTACGAAAAGTGATGTTCATGAAATACGCACAAGGATTCATCATTATGCCAGGAGGTTTTGGAACATTGGATGAATTTTTCGAAGCGATCACTTTAATTCAAACCAATAAAATCGCACGCTTCCCATTGGTTTTGGTAGGAAAAACGTTTTGGGGCGGTTTGGTAGAGTGGATCAAAGAACAACAACTTCGAGAAAATCCATTTATCAGTGCTGAAGACTTAAACCTCTTCTCTATTGTTGATACATGCGACGAAGCCGTTCAAGTGATCAACGATTTCTACAACAAGTACATGTTCCGTCCGAATTTCTAAACGGAACAATTTGCAATTCAGAAAGCGACTTTCGGGTCGCTTTTTTTATGTCTAAACTTTATTTTTAGACTTATCTAAATTATTATTTAGAGTTGATTAATTTAGCTACCATGAAAAACTGGTTAGCTGTATTGATTTTCTTGCTATGCGCTATGCAAGGAAACACACAATGCAGCATATCTGGAGAAGTTCGAGATCTAGAGAACCATCAAATTCCCTTTGGTTTGGTCGTATGGCTCAAATCTTCCGAGGGCAAACAGGCTGATGAACATGGAAAATTTCAGTTGCCGTGTTCGGATCGAAACGACGACACTTTACTCATACAATCGATTGGTTACAAGGATGTTCAAATTCCCCGGAGGGATATAACTACAGATCAACCCCTCGTTGTTCGGATGAAATTGGTCCCGAACGATTTAGAAACCATGGTAATTTCAGCCAATCGAGAAGCTATTCGATTACGTGATGCGCCGGTGTTGATCGATGTGATCGACAGTAGGCTCTTCGATGCTACGCAGAGTATAAGTTTGAGTGAAGGCCTCAAATTTTCGCCCGGATTAAGAGTGGAAAACAATTGTCAAAATTGCGGTTTTAGTAGCGTTCGGATGAATGGTCTTCCTGGTGCTTATGCGCAAATCTTGATCAACAGCCGTCCAGTTTACAGTGCCTTTAGCAGCGTGTATGGTTTGGAGCAAATTCCACCCGCCATGATCGACCGCGTGGAGGTGATGCGAGGCGGTGGTTCGGTTTTGTATGGTGGAAATGCGATCGCGGGAACGATCAATATCATTACAAAAGATCCGATTGAAAACGGTTGGACGGCAGGAAGCACTTATGCCCTCACCCACTTCAGCAAACCAGATTACTACGGATATCTGAATGGTTCGGCGGTTTCGAAATCGATGAAGTCGGGCATTTCGGGCTTTGTTTCTCGCCGCGATCGGACGGCTTGGGATGCGTCAAATGATGGATTTTCAGAGATTCCGATCCTGAAGAATTTCGTTTCTGGATTGAACATGTTTCATTTGCCATCAGAAAATTCCCGACTGGCTGCAAGCATTCGATTGATCGATGACCTGCGTCGTGGAGGATCGGAATTAAACCTGAAGCCACATGAAAGTCGCATCGCTGAAATGGCCAACCACCGTGTGATCGGTGCAGATTTATCCTATGAAATCAATTCAAAAAATGACGCTTGGAAAGCTGCAATTTATGGATCTAGTCAATTAACACATCGAGATTCGTATTACGGGAGTTCACTTTCAAGCTTTCCTGAAAAACAATATGGTAAAGCGCGAGATGTTGTGCATGCCTCTGGCGTTCAGTTTAGCTTCCGCTGGCCGAAGTTGCGTTCTGTTTTGATGTTGGGCACTGAATACCTAAACAACAGGATTCTAGACGATTATCCCGGATTTATGCGGCAAATCAACCAACATGTGGCTACTTCTGGAAACTATTTTCAATGGCAACTTGATCTTCATCGGAAGTGGATGATCAACGCAGGCGTTCGGTATGATCATGTAAAGATTGATGGATTGTACGATTTTGAGGGCAGCAGTTTGAAGAACGACAAAACACTTCAAGTGCCCAACTTGCGGTTCACATCCAAGTTCAAGGCACGTTCAAATTGGGATCTTCGGCTCAATCTAGCTTCCGGTTATCGTGCACCACAGGCATTCGATGAAGACCTTCACATCGATGTTGTTGGAGGAAATCCTCGGTTTGTAAAACTGGCAGAAAATCTCAAACCAGAAAGGTCGGTGAGTGGAAGTTTCACCTCAGATGTAGATTTAAAACGTCCGAAAGGGAATTGGGAATTGGTGCAGGAATTTTTCATTACCAACCTAATGAGACCATTTATTCTAGCCGATTTGCAAACCACATCAACTGGAGTTTTGGTAGTTGAAAAGCGCAATGGCGAAGGCGCACAAGTAGCCGGAATAAATCTAGAATTCAAGTATCAACATCGAAAAAATGGAAGCTTAGAGTTTGGCCTTACCTGGCAACATGCCTTGTATTTAAATGAGGAAATTCTTTGGGAAAGTGGATCAACAGTGGTTTCTACACGAAAAATCCTTAGAACACCGAACTTGTATGGTTTCTTGAGTAGTTCGTTTAATCTAGGAAAGAAATCTGCTTTCAATTATTCGGCAGTTTTTACGGGCAAAATGCTGGTTCCACATGTAAAAGACGCGCAAACTGGCTTTCAAGAAATTGTTGAAACGCCTGTTTTTATTGATTTAGGTTTGAAGTACAGTTACACTTGGATCGAGAAAAAGAAATTCTATTTCATTACTGAAATTGGCATACAAAACATCTTGAATAGCTATCAGCGGGATTTCGACAATGGGATTGAACGTGATGCTGCTTATGTTTACGGACCGATGCGACCTGCAACACTAATGTTAAGCTTCAAACTTGGAAGCAACAAACCATAAAAAATGGCTTAGTTTTGTGGCATGATTTCACAGTATCAAGCTTCGGGTTGGATGGCTTTGCGGTTTAAGTTTCTGAAATGGAGACTTCGCCACATTAGCAACCGGAATTTCTTGATGGGCTTGAGCATTCTTGTCGGTTTGGTTTGTGGACTTGCAGCGGTGTTACTGAAGAATATCGTACACAAGATTCAAGATTATCTACAGTACTCCGTTACATTCGAGTACCACAAAGTCATTTATTTTATTCTGCCTCTGATTGGCATTCTGCTTACAGCACTGATCATCAAGCGTTTTTTGAATGGTAAATTGGGGCGCGGACTCGGACCGATTATTGAAAACATAACCCGAAGAGGCTCCCGAATCGAACAACATAAAACATGGTCGCATTTGGCAACGAGTGCAGTTACCGCGGGATTCGGTGGTTCGGCGGGATTGGAAGCGCCGATTGTGGTGACGGGTTCTGCGATTGGATCGAATATTGGCTTGTTAGCACATCTCAATTACCGTGAGCGAACCTTATTGTTAGGATGCGGGGCTGCAGCAGGTATTTCGGCTGTATTTAATTGCCCTATTGCTGGTGTAATTTTCGCTTTTGAAGTGTTGCTCGAAGGTTTTACAGTACCTGCCTTCATCCCATTGCTTTTATCATCGGCTACAGCAGCAGTGGTATCAAGGTTTTTCTATTCTGATCGTTTGTTTTATTTGATCACCGACGATTGGGCTGTGAGTCAACTGCCATTTTACACCTTGTTGGGATTTTTGTGTGGATTGGTTTCGGTGTATATGACCAGAACCACTTTGAAAATTGAGGCTCGTTTGGGAGGCTGGAAAAGCTTGTATGGAAAGGCAATTGTGGGCGGATTGAGTCTTGGTGCCTTAATATTTTTACTTCCACCCTTGTATGGTGAAGGCTATACTGCCATTCAGAATTTGCTCAATGGAAATTATACCTTTTTGATGCGGGATACTCTGCTGGAAGGGCTTCCGATAGAATGGACCTTATTGGCAGGATTGGCAGCATTGATTGTTATTTTCAAAGTGATCGCTGCGGCTTTAACCATTGCTTCTGGCGGCAACGGAGGCATTTTCGCACCGAGTTTGTTTACGGGTTCTATGCTTGGTTTCAGCTTTTCTTATTCGGTGAACCAAACTGGAATTATCCAACTGCCCGTAACATCGTTTGTTGCAACAGCGATGGCCGGAATTCTGAGTGGGGTTGTGCATGCTCCTCTTACAGGCATCTTTTTAATTGCTGAAATTACTGGCGGTTACAACTTATTTGTTCCCTTGATGATTGTTTCGGCAAGTTCGTTTTTCATCGCCAGGTTGATGGAGCCATATTCGGTTTACACAAGTAAATTGGCGAAGAAAGGCTTGATTGGAGCACAAAAGAAAGACAATACCGTTCTTCGTGCGATGCGATTGAAGTCGTTTGTGCGAAAATCGGGACAACCGTTAAGTCCCAACACGAGTTTGGGAGAATTGGTGGCATTGCTTCAAAAGAATCAAGATGATTACTTTCCAGTATTGGATGAAAAGCAGCATTTTGTGGGAATGGTTCAATTGGACAAAAACCGAGAATTACTTTTTAATGCAGAACTTTACAAAACAACTTTCGTAAGAGATTTTATGTTCGAGCCTCCATTCAAAATTGCAGTGAACGAGAATCTTGAAAGTGTATTTAAAAAACTGGAAGACAGCGAAATGGAGTGCTTGCCTGTTTTAGATCAAAATATTTTTGGAGGTTTTATCTTCAAATCAGAATTATTGGAAGGATATCGCCATAAATTGATCCGTCAATCGAGAGAACTGAGTTGAAAATTTTACATTTACGCAAAATCATATTCTATGAGCTTCGAGATGCCTGAAGGAAAATTATACGATCTCACCATGATCAAAGAGATCGCGCATGGAAACAACGATTTCGTTAAGAAAATGATGCAGTTGTTTCTGGATACAATCCCACCAGCATTGAGTGAAATGAATCAGCATATCGCTGATGCCAATTGGCCATCACTTGGATCTGTAGCGCACAAAATCAAACCATCTATTGATACGATGGGGATTGATTTGTTGAAAGAAGACATTCGAACTTTAGAAAAAAATGGCAAGGATTCGATCAACTTAGATGATATCCAACCACTTATGAATAAATTGGAATTGGTGATCGGGAGAATTTTCGATCAACTCAGAGAGGAAATGGCAACGATGTAAACGTCGTTATTTCACACTGATTAGTTCAACATTAAAAATCAATCGTGCTTTAGGTGGAATCAGTGGTGGACGACCAGATTCACCATATGCTAGTTCGTAAGGGATAGACAATAAGGCCATTCCACCAACATTCAAATTTGAGATTCCTTCATCCCATCCCCGAATCACCATTCCTGTTCCTAAACGGAAGGAAATTGGCTGTCCTTTAAGCACCGAAGAATCGAAGATATCTCCATTTTCAAGGAAGCCTGTGTAATGTACTTCTACAGTTTTGCCCCGTTCGGCCTTAGCTCCATCTCCTTGTTCTAAAACACAATATTGAAGTCCACTCTGCGAGGTAATCGTTTTTTTTCCTTTGGTAATGAATTGTTTGGGCGCAAAATCCTTGAACACTTCAATGATATCGATCTCAAAAACCAAAAAAGATCCAGAAGGAATTTTCGGCATTGGTGTATCTCCATAACCTAAATCGGGAGGAATGGTAATTTGAGCCTTATCACCAACCTTTAAAAACAAAAAGGATTGATCCCAACCTGAAATCACTTGATTCATCCCAAGCACAAATTCAAAGGGTTGGTTTCGCTCAAAAGAGCTGTCGAAAATTCGACCATCCACCAATGCACCTTTGTAGTGCAGTTTCACCTTGTCGCCTTTGTTGAGCGTTTTCCCTTTCCCCGATTTGGTTAATAGAATCTTGATGCCATTGGGTGATACTAACTCTTCATTCACTTTGAGTTTGGTTACCTGAGCTGAAATCTGAGTGGAGATAATAAGGATAAATAAATAAATCAGCTTTTTCATAGGGTAGATTTCTTATTCAACTTTGAGCAGTTCTACATCAAATACCAATGTTGAAAATGGGGGGATTGACCCCATGTTTCTTCCACCGTAACCAATTGATGAAGGAATGATCAATTTTGCTTTTGCTCCAGGGCTCAACATTGCAATGCCTTCGTCCCATCCTTGAATCACTTGACCTTTCCCGATGGTGAAGCTAAACGGCTCTCCTCTGTCAACGCTAGAATCGAATTTAGTACCATTCACCAAATATCCAGTATAATGAACTGTAACTTTTTGTCCAACAGTTGGTTTCGCTCCTGAACCTTCTTGCGAGACTACAGCAATAAGTCCAGAATTTGTAGGTGCTTGGGTGATGTTATTGGCTTTCAAATATTCATCACGACTGTTCTTTTCATCAAAGCTTTTTTGACTCATTTCTGCTTCTTTTTTAGCATTTTCAACTTTACGTTTCTCTTCAACTACCGCCTTTGGCGTGAGTTCGATGAGTTTAATATTGAAGAGGAATTTATCATCCTTGCGAACACCTTCTGGAATCCCTCTAGAACCTGCCGATTTCAATAAAAACGAGTCTGCAGGAACAATAAATTGTGCGCTATCCCCTTCGGCCATCAAAAACATGCCTTCCATCAAATCGCCCTTGTAAATTGGTTTTACAACACCCACTTGAACCACCTTGTCTGGTAGATTCTGAGAAGTAAAAATCAATGAATCTTGTTTCCCTCCTCTGTGCATGTAATAGCTGAGATTTAGCTTTAAGAAATCACCTTCGGATGCGGTAACTTTTCCATTTCCTTTTTTAACGGATTTATAAAGAATACCATTAGGCATTGTTTTAAAATCTTTGTTCGAAGGAGCGTCGATAAATGTTTGTGCAATCGAAGATGAGCTAATCGCAACAGCTAGTGTGATGGTTGATAGTTTTAACATAAATTATTGAGCCTTTAACAATTGAACTTCAAAAACAAGGGGTGCGAACGGTGGAATATCTCCGCCAGCACCATTAGATCCATAACCTAAAACAGAAGGAATAACAAAAGTAGCAGTACCGCCAACATTCATCATTGATACACCTTCGTCCCAACCTGCAATCACTTCACCTTTTCCGAGTGTAAATTCAAATGGCTGACCATGGTCGAAGCTTGAATCGAATTTCTTACCATTCAATAGGTAACCGGTATAATTGAGTGTAACCTTCTGGCCTTTCTGCGCTTTCTTGCCATTTCCTTTTTCAACTTCCACGTATACCAAGCCACTTGGATTTGGCTTGGCAGTGATTTTCTTCTTTTCAAGGTATGCTTGGAGATCAGATGCTTCGCTAGCTTGCAATTCATCTAGTTTAGCCTTGTCGATTCCTGATTTTGAAGACTGAGCTTCAGAGATCATTTTGATGGTTTCTTCTTTCGTTTTTATATCCTTGATACCAAAGTGAAACAACAATTCTGAACCTGGCTTGATGCCTTCTGGAATTTTCTCCATTTTATTGGATACAAGGAAAAATGAATCTGCTGAAACGATAAATGAAGCGGAGTCTCCAATATGTAATTTAGCAACACCTTCCATTAAATCGCCTGCATATTCTGGCTTTACAACTTGAATAAATTTAATTCCTCCGGGAAAATCAGGCATTTCATTTGAATCATAAAGCATCGAATCTTTTTTACCTTCGGCGCCTTTCACAAACAATTGCATTTTACACCAAAGGATGTCTCCTTCTTTAGGGGTTTTGGTTGCTCCGCTTTCCTTATGCATGGCGCAGTACAATCCAGTTTCGCTTTCTTCAAACCCTTCATGACGGGATTTCATACAAGCACTTAAAAACACCATTCCAATACCTGCAATAACCAGGCTTCTTAAATTCATTTTTCTCTGTGTCATTCTTTTAAATCAATCAGTTCAATGTCATATACGATTGGACTTCTGGCTGGAATCTTATTGTTATCGCCTGTGAGTCCGTGAGCAAGATGCGAAGGTAAAATAAATTTGGCTATTCCTCCTTTAGCAAGTTTCTTAATCCCTTCATGCAAACCACTTTCAACATTGTCATGATCAACAACGAATGTTTCATTTCCGGTTGAATCTGATGAATAGCAGATTGTTCCATCGAGAAGTGAGGTTTTAAACTTCACTGTGGCTTTCATGTTTGCGGCAGCTTTTTTACCAGCTCCTTCGTTGATTATTCTATAACGCAGACCTGTTCCAGTTCTCTCCATTTGAAGATTATAGCGATTCACATATGAAGTAATTTCTGCATCTTCTTGCTTTGCCATCGATTTGCCAGCCTGAATAGATTGCTCTTGACTTGGCGTGGTTCCTTCGTGATTTGGTTTGTTTTTCTGACCGCAAGCGGACAATACAACCAAAAAGAAAATTGAATAGATAATGTTTCTCATCGGAATCAAGCGTTTAATTTATCAGCATATTGGGGAAGCACTTGATGAAGTTTTGAGATTGCGTCATCTAATTTCCCAAAGTAAACTCCTCCAGCGGCATTTTCGTGTCCACCACCCTCAAAATTTGCCCTAGAAAATTCATTCACCGAAAAGTTTCCAGTGGATCGGAATGAGATTCTAATCTTTCCTTTTCTTTCGCTCATCAGAACGCCCATTTTGGTTCCTGTGATGCTTAGCGCATAATTCACCAATCCTTCAAGGTCGCCTTCTTGGTAATTGTATCGCTCCAATTCCTCTGTACTTAAACTGATGTAAGCTGTTTTGTATTGAGGGAGCACAACAAGTTTCGACATGAATGCATAGCCCCACATTTGAATTTTGGAGTAAGAATTTTGATTGAACAAATGCTCATGAATTTCCCAATGTCGAATATTTGCCTTCAACAAAGAAGCTGCAATGATATGCGTTTCGGGAGTTGTGGCACTAAATCGAAACGAGCCTGTATCAGTCATTATGCCTGTGTACAAGCAGGTTGCAGTAAATTGATCAGGGGTTTCCTGCATCCCAAGTGTTCTACAAAAACGATAAACCATTTCACAAGTGGAACTTGCCGATGTTTGTGAACCTACATATTTCACAAATGGTTCAGGTTGTTGGTGATGATCGATCATTACGGCATGGCAGCGGGATGCCGTTTCCCGTAGAAGTTCTTCAAGATCCCCTACCCTTCCAGGATGATTAAAATCTAGACAAAATAGCAAGTCGGTGGCTTGTAGCACTTCTGTTGCTTTTTCCTTCATTACATCGAACACCAAAATAGAATCGCTGCTTGGTAAAAAGTCCAACGATTCTGGGAAAGCATCAGGCACAATTACGGAAATTTGTTTACTAAAAAGCGACATGAAAGCGTGCTTTAAACCGAGGCTTGAGCCCAATGCATCTCCGTCAGGACTTTTGTGTGTAACAACGGTAATTGTATTTGAATGCAATATCAGATTGCGAATTTCGGCGAGCTGTGAATCGTTAAAAAACATATTGCAAACCTATGAAAATCGCTGAAAATAAAGGTCATTTGAAACCGTTAGAGAAAACACGGTTGATAAATCGGAGGAATCCTTTTATATTTACGAACTTAAATCATCCAAAGCATGTTTGTTAGTGCACTTCGTTTAAAATCTTTCTTGGTTTATACCTTCTCTACAATTGCCGTTGGCGGGTTGCTAACACTTCATTCTTGCAAAGAGGAAGAGAAGCCAGAACCACCACCAACAGTTGTTGGATCTGCTGATGTGAATGGTTCTTACACTTCATACACCAGGTCAACTTTCGATGTATCTCCAACCCCGGATGGAAGAATTTTAAATGAAATCACCCTCTCTCGTTCCGACAATTCTCAAATTGTGATTTCGTTTGTTGGTTCAGAATTGGGAGAATTCGAACTTCCAAATGCCGACACGCTGAACAACTGTAAATTTATCGACGCCAGCGACCGGGTTTTCAAGTCGGATACAGGATTGATTGTTATCAACGATTATTACGTGAAAGATGGTATTGTAAACTGTTCAGGTGGATTTAATTTCGAAGGAGACTTTATCAATCCTACAACATTAATCAGAACCAACGTAGATGTAACTAACGGCGGATTTGTGAACGTTAAGAGCAAGTAATTTATGCCTGAAATATTAATCTTGGGAGCAGGTCGATCGGCCAGCTATCTCATCGATTACCTATTAGATTGGTCAAAAAACCATTCTTACACGATTCGTATTGCGGATCAATCTGTAACACACTTAGCAAACCAAAAAGATCAGAATGATCACCTAGAGATTCAAGCTGCCAATATTGGAGATGCAGATCAACGTTTGGAGCTCATCAAAGGTGCATTTATGGTGGTTTCAATGCTTCCAGCTTTCATGCATCCGTTGGTTGCTAAAGATTGCTTAACACTAGGCATCCACTTAGCCACTGCATCTTATGAGAGCAAGGAGCTGCAATCAATGTCGGATGAAATTGCTTCCAAAGGCCTCATTTTTTTGAATGAATGTGGATTAGATCCTGGCATCGACCACATGTCGGCGATGAAGATTTTTGAAAATCTCAAAAACCAAGGATATAAAGTCACCGAATTTCATTCCTATTGTGGAGGTTTAGTAGCTCCATCCTCGATTGGTGAAAATCCTTGGGGATATAAATTCAGCTGGAACCCACGAAACGTAATTCTCGCTGGACAAGGAACTGCTAGATTTCTTGAACAGGGTAAGTTGAGATTCATGCCCTACAACAGACTTTTCGCAAACTGCACTCAGTTTTACATCAATGGATTGCATTACGATGGTTATCCAAACCGCGATTCTATTGGTTACCGTGAAGTTTATGGATTGCACGATTTGCACACCATGATCCGAGGAACGCTCAGATTTGCTGGATTTGCAAAAGCTTGGGATATATTGGTTCAATTGGGCTTAACTGACGACAGTTATAATTTTCCGATTTCCAGAGGAATGACCTACCGTGATTTCACAACAGCCTTCTTCTGTGCAGATAATCGATCTATTGAACAACAGTTGTTGGAGTTAACCAAAGGTGATCAAGCAGCTGTAGATCGTTTTGTGTGGACTGGTTTATTGGGAGAAGATACAATTACCATTCAAGAAGGATCGCCTGCTATGATTGTTCAGGAATTGCTTGAGAAAAAGTGGAAATTGATGCCTACAGATCGCGACATGATTGTAATGCAACACATCGTGAAGGGTGAAAAAGAAGGCGAACAGATAGAAGTTAAAAGTTCCTTGTATCTAGAAGGCGATAACAGTCATCAAACAGCTATGGCTAAAACAGTTGGATTACCATTGGCAATTGCTGTAAAATTGATCTGCTCAGGCCAATTCAATCAGCCAGGCCTGTTTACTCCAGTAGTTCCAGAATTGTTCAACCCGATTTTACAGGAGCTTGAGGAAGAATTTGGAATAGTCTTCAACGAGACTGAAGAAAGGATTAGAACCGGTATCCCAGTGTAAACTGGAAATATCCAGTGCTGCCTGCACTATTTCCTGTAGGGATATTCAAGAAATATCTTCTTGTACCAAGGCCTAAAGATGTTCCAATTGAAAGTTCGGGCACAGGATTAAAAATCAAACCCATTTTTACCAAAAAGCTGAAATAGCTAGAATTTGTTTCTTCACTGATATAGGTAAAATAATAAGGATCGTAGAATTCATTGAATGTTCTCGCTGATCCAACACGCAAAGATGGTCCTGTGTAGAATTTAAATTCGCCCTGCCCTAAAGGGTAATAATGAAAATCCACCCCTGTATTGAAGATGTTTCTTGCATTGGTGATTCCATTGTTATCGTCTTTTCCTCCCATATTGATTGAAACAGGTATGAGAATTCCAAGTTTCCCATTATCACCAACAATTCGTTCGTAGCTTAACGAAACGTTCTGAAAAAGGAGCGACAAACCATCAATAGCAACGATGTTTCTACCTAAATACTCTGGATAAGGGGTATTAATACTTCTGCCGGCTTCGCTTCTGATATTTTTGTTGGTATTGTTAAACACATCAGAGGTTCCACTTTCATAATCAATCTTTTCGATATCGCGAATTTCGGCACGATAGATTGGCCCTTTGGGATTATCATATTTTCTATAGGAAACATCCTTTTTCCCGACCTCGATAACAGTTATTTTAAACGTTCTGCCGTCGTTCAAGGTAAGAATATCCTGGGCAAATGATGTTAAACTAGAAAGGGATAAAAGCAAAAATGAAGCGATGAAATTTTTCATGAACATGAATTTTGTTTAAGCCAAAACGAAACTAAAGCAAATTTGGTATAAAACAAAAACCCCGGTTTAGCCGGGGTTTTTGTTTTAACTCTGATCAGAGAATTATTTCTTAATTACTTTTCTGTAGACACTCGTACCGTCGATATCCAAACGGATTGTATATAGCCCTGTGCTCAACTGACTCATATTCACAGAGAAATTCTGAGTACCTGTACCAACATTTCCGTTGAAAACTGAAGTTACTTCCTTGCCAAGAATATCGAATACGTGAATTGCGATGCTTGTTGGTTTAGCAGTTTCAAAAACCAAGTTGGTTTGATCATTCGTAGGGTTAGGGAAAACAGATAATCCAAGATCGTAACCAAGGTCATTCACGCCCAATGCGTTACCGATATTGATATCATCTAGATAAAGGTTGTTTGCTCCGTCGCCAGTTCCTGCAACATATTCGAAACGAATTCTCACGTTTTCTTGGTTTGCAAGAGACGTCATAGAGAATGCGAAAGTTTTCCATTGTGATGCATTGGTAGGAACGAACTCGCTAGTGTACAAACCTGCAGTATTGAAATCTGAAAAGTTTAGTATTCTTGGAGATCCCCAAGTTTGACCGCAGTTTGAAGAAAAATAGATTTTCAATTGATCGGTTGGCTCACCGCCTCTTTCTGCACAAGCCAATCTGAATAGAAGACTTGGAGAAGTAACAGTTGTTAAGTTGTAAGATGGTGTAATCAAATCATCAGATTCAGTAGCAGTATTGAGGAAGTTTCTCATACGAACCGAACGAGAAGAACCAAATCCAGCCTGAGTTGTGTATTCCCATTTAGCGTTAGATCCATCGGTATTGAAGATCACGAAGTCATTCATGGTTCCAGCATTTTCGAAATTCTCTTCGAAAGGACCTTGACCATATTGAGCAGCATCAGGGCTCACTAGAATATAATCTGATTTAGTCTTGGTATTTTCACCAGCAGTTGATGCTGAAGTAAGACTTACATCGTACAAACCTGCAGCGTCGTATGTAACTGAAGGAGAAACTGCTGTAGATGTTGCAGGGGTTCCACCTTCAAAATTCCAGCTTCTTGTGTAAGTTGCAGCATTGAAGCTAGCATCTTCGAAAGTTACCGAGCTACCAGCACAAACCAAACGGCGGTTATCGCAGAAATCAGCAAATGGTACGCAAACAACTGGATTTGCGATATCCTCATCACGTGTTCCTGTAGCTGCCAAATTGATTTCACTAGAAATATTGAAACGGAATGAACCAAGAGTAGCATCCATTACCGATTTTTGACCAAGAGTAAACATGCTCATACACTGATCGTCAGAATAATCCATGTAATTCATGAACATTTCTCCGCACTCATCAAGAGAATCGCTTGTGCAAGTCAACAAATGGTAAGGGAAATCTGACCAGCAAACTCCATAATTAGGTTCTTGTGCAATTGGGGTATCGTCTACACCATCGCTTCCGCAATCAGCATCTCCCCAAATGTGGCGAAGACCTAACCAGTGCCCAACCTCATGAGTCATTGTTCTTCCGAAGCGTGGAGCGAAAGGACCAGTTTGAGCAGCTCCAATAGAACCTACACAGTCGTAACGTAGAACAACACCATCGGTTGAAAGCAATCCACCAGCAGGAAATTGAGCATATCCAAGAACTTCTCCACCTGTATCTTGAATGCTACCGATAGAGTTAACTACCCAAACGTTAAGGTATTTATCAGAATTCCAACGGCTAATTGCTTTTACACCATTCTCGTTGTTGGCTTCATAGGTTTTAGGAGATGCTACACGAACGATACCGTCGGTGCAATTGCCTTGGTCGTCTTTGGTGGCTAAACGAAACTCGATATTACAATCAGCAGCAACAGCAGCATGACACTCTGGAGTTTGATTGATTGTAGCGTTTAGCTTTGCGAAGTCATCATTTAGGATGCGAATCTGATCCAAGATCTGCTCCTTAGAAATATTCTCCGGACCACATTGGTGGATCACGTGGAAAACTACAGGAATGATCCGTTTTTCTGCACGTGCCGCTGAAGGTGCAGATGCAGCAGTAATTTGAGACAACTGCTTCATGAAATCATTGTATTGCATCCTTAATTCAGGATGCTTCTGCATATCCAATTCCATGATTTCCTGCGTTCCACATGGTTGAAATGCAGGTTTAGCTTTTTGCGCTGATACAGGACATGCGGCTAAAATTAGCGCTCCTGATAATAACTTGAACGTAAAATGTTTCATCATTTATGTTTCTGAAGTTTATGTTCGACTTTAGAACCGCACAAGATTAAGAAATAAATTGCCAAATTCTTCAGCAATGTTTGCCATTTTTTAATCTTCAGGTTACAAATCAAAAGTACTCACTCAAAAATCAGGATGCAATTACAAAAAAATCAGGTTGTCGGTTGATTAATAAAACTACATTATTCTTGTAATTGAAATCTTATTTGTCTGTGCGTCAATCCATTGAATCCTATCTCGTAATAAAGCCAATCGCCAAAGTTGGCGTTTCTTAGGAGTTCCACCAGGCAGTAGAACCACTTTATCGGTAGCTCGAAAATTCCATTTTTTATCAAAAGGGTTAACCCTCAAATTTTCAGGATGTATAAAAAAAACCTTTGTTGATGGCCAGATACGAGTCGATAGTTGAAAACTAAATGTAGTATTATTCTCATAGAGTTCAATTTCACGCTTGAATGCCAATTGATTTTGAATAGCATATTTTTTCGTAGTGTGAATTGATCTATTGGAATAGCTATTGGATCCTGATTCAGCCTTCAAAACATGAACATTGATAGCTCTTTCCGTATGCTCGATTATCCCGATCGCTTGCGATGAAGCATACAAATACAACGATTCAGGATCTGGAGATAACAATTGAAACCACAGAAAAACTGAAGTTAAACATGAATAGATCAGCGTCCACTTGAACTTTTCCCTCCAAGAGACAAATTTAGTCGAACACATATATAGGATAATCGCCAACCAACTTGCTTGTGTTATGCTCAAATACAAATCATCGAAAGTCGAAAAGGGCAATTTAGATATCTCAAGTGCGACAATATTCATCGCTTGAATTCCATAGGCTAGAATTTTACAAAATAGTTGAGCTATCGCAGGGATTGGCAACAAGATGATGGTAATTATTCCCCAATAAGTAAGAATAGTTGACAGTGGGACTGTAATGAGATTAGCGAGCAGGAAGTAAACCGGAAACTTTCCAAAAATGAGGAGACTTACAGGCAATGTGAAAAGTTGCGCTACACAACTCACCCAAGCGGCTTCGGTTGGTAGTCTTAACCATTTGGGAAGCCTGTGGAATTTTTCTGGCAACTTTCCAAGAGATACAATTCCCCATACAGCAGCAAAAGAGAGTTGAAAGCCTGCATCTAACCAAATAAACGGATCCCAAACCAGCATGAGCAAAGCTGATGCAGCTATTGAATTCCACTTTTGATGACCAGATCGAAACAGATTGCCGCATGCAATGAATGAAAACATCCAAGCCGCCCTAGTTACTGAAGCCGATAATCCAGTTAAACATGCATAACCCCAAAGAAAGACTATTGATAAAAAACAAACGAGGTACTTATTTCGAATCCGATTAAAGAAGAAGCCGATAGCTGTAAAAACAAGTCCCACGTGCATTCCAGAAACTGCTAAAATGTGGGTAATCCCACTTTGACTATATGCTTCGTTCAGGTCTTCACTAATATCGGTTCTTGCACCGAGCAACAATGCAGATGCAATTGCAAGTTCATCTTCATGCAATCCATTATCTGAAAGCGATTGAATTAGCTTATTTCTCCATTGAACGAAATTTTGTTTGAATGAAAAGTCGGTCTTACCTAATTTCAAAAATGCGGATGAATCAATTCGAGCAATAGCATCAGTTCCAGTTCTTCTTAGGTATTCATAATAATTGAATTCGCCAGGCAATTGAGTTTTTTGTGGCTCAGAAAGCTTAGTGTGAACAAGGAAATACTCCCCTATTTGAAATTTAGTTGATGGTGAATAAATGGTAGTTTTAACTTGGATCTCAGTGTTTTGCAGTTTGCTTTTTGAAGAATCCAAAGGGTAATAACAAGCACCAAATGAAACAGATGAATCTCTTTCGATGGGCTCAGAGTTTATTCGAACTAGATACTGCTGTTTGTTGAATTGTGCATCATTGTTCAAACGTATTGGTTCGGCGTGAAATCCCAAACCATGCAATGCGCCAGACAGAAAAATCAATAAACAAACTGAAATGCCTGTTTGAATAGCACTACGTTTAATTCTAAAGTATAACCAAACCATCAAAGTGGCGATGGTGCCGAATATACAAGAGAGTAATACCCAAAAATTGATTGGAGTATAGTACGACAGCAGTAAGCCTAAAAAATAAACAACTAGAAATCGAGACAGTGGCTGAATGGCCCAATTCAATTTAAAAGAAGAGCGGATTTTCATCCTGTAAAAAAATAAAAAGCCCCGCTAATGCGAGGCTTTTTATCCGGTTATAAACGATTATAACCGTTTCAATAGGGGTCGTTTGATTACTTAATCAACTTAAATACTGTACGACGGTCTTTTTGCCATTCCTCTTCTGTGCAAGTTTCACAAACACATGAAGACTTAGGAACTGACTCACCATAACCTTTATAAGTTAGACGCTTAGGATCGATATCGCGAAGGGTGCAATATTTAACAACTGCTTGCGCTCTATTTTCAGAAAGCTTTTGGTTGTATTCTTCAGAACCACGGCAATCGGTGTGAGAACCTAATTCAATTTTGAAAGAAGGATTGTTTTCTAACAAAGTAACAAGCTTGTCTAGCTGAACAGCTGCATCCTTACGAATGTTCCACTTGTTGTAATCATAATAGATATCTCTGATGTCGTATTCTTTGGCAAAATCAGGAGCTTCAACTTCAAGGAATTTGTTTTCATCACAAGTCTTAATCACTTGCGCACAACTACGGTCTTTTGTAGTTAATTCGAAGCTATTGGTTAAGAATGCAGTGCTTCTAGCATTGATGGTGTAGTTGAAATTTCCCTTCAAACGGAAAAATGCTTTTCCGTCGCTACCAGCCATTGTGCTATCCACTTGACCATTGTCTTTGTTGGTAGCATAAACCATCAAACCTGATGCAGGCTTGCGAGATTCTTTGTCAACAAGACAAACTTCTACAGGAATAAAAAGCTCTTTGTAAATAACTTCATACATCATATCAACACCTGAACGAGAAGAAGTTACGTTACCGATTTTCCCTTCAGCATCAAGTGTGAAAGAGAAGTCGTCATCAGAAGAGTTGATCGGAGACTTAACATTTACTGGCATTGACCAGCTTCCTCCATTTTGTGAAGCAGAAAAGATATCAAGACCACCTAAGCCTGCATGTCCGTCTGATGAGAAATAAAGCTTATCATCAAAGCCGATGTGCGGCATTACTTCGCGACCTGCAGTATTGATCATAGGACCAAGGTTCACAGGAGCATCCCAGGAGGTACCGTTCCATTTCGACATATACATGTCGGTAGCACCATATCCACCTGGACGATCAGAACTAAAGTACATAGTTTTACCATCAGCACTTAAAGCTGGGTGACCATTTGAGAAATCTGGAGAATTGTGAACGAAAGATTCAATGTTCGTCCATTCGCCGTCAACAAAAGAAGCCTTAAGAATTTCAAGGTTTGAAACATTTTCTTTGTTCAACTTCATTTTTCCACCTTCTTGCTGGGTACGTGTAAAATACATCGTTTGGCCATCAGGAGTAAAAGTTGGGAACGCATCATGGAACTCAGCATTTGCTCCACCTTTCAATAGTTCAGGAGCAGACCATTTCCCAGCCTTATCCTTTTTCATGAAGTACATATCCATGTAGGCATTACCAGTATATGGATTTCTGCCTTTTTTACCAGCTTCTTCAGTAATAGCACCTTCACCAGCAAAAACATAACCGAAGTTTAATGGTGTAGCACCGAGAGCAGTAACTAATCCAGAAACTGGGATCAATTTCAACTCATAGGCACAAGTGTCCATCTTGCTATCGAATTTCTGTGGATTTCCAGCAGCTTCGATAAGTGACTTGGCAATCTTATCTTCAGGAAAAGCTTTTGAATATTCCTCAAAAGATTTTTTCGCCTCAGTATACTTTTTACGCTGCATCAAAACCTTACCGTAATGGAAGTGATTGATTGCCTCATTTTCAGGCATTGCAACCACATCTTTGTAAAGTTCTTCAGCCTGAGAAGGCTTATTCATCAGACGATAGCTATCGGCAAGTTTCTTTTTTGCTTGATAGTTATTGCCATCTTTGTCTAATGCTTTCTTGTAGTTTGGAACAGCATCGGCATAAGCATAGGCATCATAACTCTGGTTACCCTTCTTAATCCAATGACTGGCTCCGCATCCGCCCAGAATAAATCCTAGGCCCAGGATGAAAATGGAGTATGTTTTTTTCATAATTTGTTACCTTGATCTGGATTTAGAAATAACGTGGGTGTTTGATTTTTACTAGCTTCTGAGTGAAATCATAACCCAGCATAAATTCCAGAGTACCGTTTTGATACTGACGAATTGCAGAGGTTGTTGCATCAAATGCGAAACCTGCTCTCAACTTTTCAGTGATCTGATATTCAGCCATCAAAACTACAGCTGAATTATAACGGTAAGAAGTTCCTAACCAAACACGATCATTAAATAGGAAATGTGCGTTCAAATCAAATGAAACTGGAGCAGATGGCTCATATTTCACTAAGAATGAAGGCTTGAATTTCACAGATCCAGATTTGTTTACGTCCCAAACATACCCTCCATTAAGGAAAAAGTGGCGACGAAGACCAGCATCTGAATTATCAGATTTTCTTGAATCGATAGCCAAGAGGTTAGGAACAGAAACGCCTAAATACCCGCGATCACCGTACCAATAAGCACCAAAATCGAATTTTGGAACCCAAACACTTTCGTTTGCATTGTAAAGTGGATCTCCTGCATCTGGAATATTCTCAAGTTTACTAACGTTAAACATTGTGTTTCTAATTCCAGCACGAATACCGAGCGCGAGCTCTGATCCATCTGTTACTCTAATTCTATATGAATAAGCAGCAGAAATATCGTTATTGGTAGTTAGACCAATATTATCGTTGATAATCATGAAGCCTAGGCCCATGTTTTTGTCCTTTATAGGTCCATCAACTGCAACTGTAGTTGACCAAGGACGACCTGAGAATCCAAGCCATTGCTGGCGGTGCAAGGCTGTACCGCTCCAATATGGGTGGGTTCCGGCATAAGCCGGGTTCAGGAACAGTCCGTTGAACATGTACTGACTGACCTGTAACTCCTGTTGCGCGTTAGCGAAGAAGGAGAAGACCAGCATACCGATCACTGTAGCTATTCTCTTCATTTTTGTTGTTTTTGGTTCAGAATATAGTTTAAAAATTAATTTCTTCTAAGGTCAATGTAATTCTTTACATTTTCAGCTCCCTCTTTGTTGAGATCAACGACGATGAAGTACGTACCATCAGGAAGAAGGTTACCATCATTGCTTACTCCACTCCAATTATTTTGGTAGTCTTGTGTGCTGTACACTAGGTTACCCCAGCGATTAAAGATGTTTACCTTGTTTCCTGGATAGCCTTGAATGCCTTTGATAACGTAGAAATCGTTGAAACCATCACCGTTTGGCGTAAATCCATTTGGTAATTTAATTGCTTCAGGTTCTTTTAACGTAATCGAATCTGTAACAGTACAACCTTGTTCATCGGTTACATTCACTGTATACACTCCACCAGCAAGTCCAGATAAATCGGCAGTTGTACCGCCATTAGACCAATCATAAGTAAAGTTGCCTGAACCATCGAACACGGTTAAGTCAATTGAACCATCATTCGCACCTTGAGCAGAAACATTGTAATCGTCGAAGAATACAGGACTACTTAAGTTAAGATCGAATTGCTGATTGTTGATAATCTGAATTGAAGCTGTTGATGAACAACCGTCTTCAGTAGTTCCTGTTACAGTGAAAATACCAGTATTGATTGCAGTTATTGTGGAAGTTGTTTCTCCAGTAACATCCCAGAAATAGTTAACAAATCCACCAGTTGCGGTTAATACAATGTTTACAGCCTCATTATTACATACTACCGTATCGGCAGCTGTAATATCGATCGGAACTAATGGTTTAACTGTAATTCCGATAGGTGTTGAAATTGCTGTACAACCTTCAGGACTTGTAACAACAACAGTGTAGCTACCAGCATCAGAAACTTCGATTGAACTTCCAGTTGCACCCGCGATAGGATTACCATTCAAGAACCATTGGTTACCGATAGCATAGCTGCTTGTAAGAGTTGCAGTTGTTTGTCCTTCACAAAGAACGTTTGATCCATCCAATGTGATAACTGGTGTAGTTACAGCAGGAGCAACAGAGATAAGAATTGAATCAATACCTGTACAACCATTCTCTGTTCTTTCAAGGAAATACCATCCACTAGTACATGCCTGAAGAGTAGCATTTGTTGAAGTAGCGCCACCCGGAGCAGTCCAAGTGATATTAGCAGTTTCAGATGAGTTCAATGTTACACAGCTTCCGTCGCAGATAGTAGTTGATCCTTGTGCAAGGATTTCAATAGCAGGCGCCGGAATAACTGTAACAATAATTGTATCTGAGTAAGAAGGACAATTTCCACCACTGTAGATTGCAGAGTAAGAACCAGATTCAGTTACAAGAATCTCGTCAAAGTTCTCAAGACCGTTACTCCAAACTACTAGATTACCAGTGCTTGCTTGAAGAACCAAACTTTCACCCTCACAGAATGTGGTTGGACCATTGGCAACAATGTTGAAAGTAGCATTAGAAATTGTAACGTTCACCTGAACTGTATCAGTGAAAACGCAACCATTTGTATTGGTAGTTTGAACGTAAACCTGAGTAGCAGTGTTTGTATTGATTGTTGCAGAAGCAGTAGTGTCGGTTCCAATGATTGCATTGGCAGGACCCCAAGCGTAAGAAGCACCAGCTACGTTTTCAACAGAAAGCACTAATACTTCATTCTGACAAACAGTGATGTCTTCACCAAGATCTGTTTCAACAATTGGATTAACTGTCACCACAATTGTATCTGAACCTGAACCACATGTGCTAGATCCAGTTACAACATAAGTTGTAGTTTCAAAAGGAATACAAACTGGGTTAGCGATAATGGTACCACTTAAGTAAATAGAAGGTGACCATACATAATTACTACCACCAGTTGCATTGAACTGCAATACTGAACCTGCACAAACTGTTGTGTCGTTGTTAGCAGAAATTTGACCAGAAGGCAGCACTTCTACAACTACTGATTCAGATGTATCAGCACAACCAAAGCTATTTACAACAGCTACAGAGTAAGCTCCAGATGTTGTCACAGTAATTGATTGATCCAATTGGTCTGGTCCGGTGATATTCCAAAAGTTGTTAACCTGACTACTAGAGGTTAAAACTACTGAACCTCCATCACAGAAGATAAGTGGACCATTAGCTGTAATTGTAGGTTGAGCAGGAATCGGATTAACAACCACTGATGCAGTTCCATTTACGATGGTTCCGATACATGTTGGATTTGCATCAGAAACAATTGAAGTAACAGTGAAAGTAGTATTTGCACTTGGTGTCACTGTTGCTAAATATGTTGTCCCATCAAAAGCAGTCACAGTAACAGGAAGTGTTCCGTCGTTGTAAGTGAATGTAAATGGAGCTATACCGGTAAGCTGCACTGTTAGAATTACATCTGTTCCATTACAAATGGTGTCATTTGATAATGATAATGTTGCAGTTGGACCATCAGTGTTTGTAATCTCTTGAGTTCCTGTTGCAGTGCAAAGTCCATCAGTTACCGTTACAGAATAAGTTCCAGCCGATAATCCAGTAATGTCTTCTATGTTTGCTGTGAAAGCATTCGGTCCTGTCCAAAGGAAAGTTGGAGCAGTTGTATTCTCCAAAATTAAATCAATTGCTCCAGTACTAGCTCCACATGTAGTGTTTGTTGCTATAAAAGAAAGTACTGGTGAATTGGTGTTGGAAATTGTAATTGTTTCACTAACTGAACAAAGTGAAGCATCTAGAACTTCAACAGTGTAGCTACCTGCCTCAACATTTGAAATATCTTCAGTGGTAGCAATAAACCCGTTAGGGCCAGTCCATGAATATGAATAAGGAGTTTGACCATCAGCAACAGTTAAATCAATTGAACCTGTTGAAGCTCCGCAAGTTGAGCCTTCTTGTGTAAATGTAATTGTTGGTGCTACTGATGCAGAAATGCTTACAGAGAAATCTGAAGTACATCCACCTGCGTCGGTAATTGTAACAATGGCATCTCCTGCACAAAGAGCACTAGGGTTGAAAACCGATTCTCCACTTGACCATTCAAAAGTAAATGGTGCTTGACCAGAGTTAACAGTTACTTCTGCTGTACCATTGCAAAGACCGCAGGTAGTTCCAACAGATGTTAGAGTTGCACTAATAGAACTACCTGTTACTGTTACCTCAATAGAATCTTCAACAGAGCAAAGTCCGTCTGTAACAGTTACAGTATAAATTCCAGCAGCCAAGCCAGTGATATCTTCAGTTGTGGCAGTGAAACCGTTTGGACCACTCCAATTGTAAACAGGGCTAACTGAATTGGTAATAGTAATATCAATTGATCCAGTGCTTATTCCGCAAACTGTAGGCAATGCATTCAATACTAAAACTGGCTCATCTGTAATAACTTCGATCGAATCTTCTACGATACAATCACCATCAGTTACAGTAACAGAGTAAACACCTGAAGCAATTAAAGTAAGATCCTCTGTTGCAGCTGTGAAGCCATTTGGTCCAACCCAATTTACAAGAGGACTTGTGCTATCAGTTATAGTTAAATCAATAGAACCTGTAGCAAGTCCGCAAGCGGATGGAGTTGAGCTAAGAGCTAAAAGTGGTGCGTTTGAAATCACTGTTACAGAATCAACAACCACACACTCTCCATCAGTTACTGTTACTACATAATTGCCTTCTGCTAACTGAGAAATATCTTCAGTTGTGGCAGAAAACCCATCAGGACCAACCCAGCTAACAGTTGGATTGATCGCAATTGTAATTGTCAAATCAATCGAACCGATTGGAGCAGAGCAAGAAGTTGGTACTACAGCAAAGGCAACAAGAGGCTCATTCGTTGTAATCACAATTGTATCACTAACAATACAAGCTGCCTCTGAAACAGTTACAATATAAGATCCTTCTTCAAGGTTGGCAAGATCTTCAGATGTAGAAACAAAACCATTAGGACCAACCCAAGAAACTGTTGGGTTAGTAGTATTAGAAATGGTTAAATCAATACTTCCGTTGTCTGCTCCACAATCTGAAGGAACAGATGTAAATGCTAACTGAGGAAGATTAGAGAACCCTACAGTAGCTGAACCTACTTGGCTGCACACTCCGCTAGTTACTGTAACAGTATAAAGACCTGGTGCTAATCCAGAAATATCTTGAGTTGTAGCACTAAAGCTGTTTGGACCTGCCCACTGATAAGAAATAGGCGTAGTGAAATTCGTAACTGTTAAGTTAATCGAACCATTGTTTGCGCTACAAGAAGCACCAACTGTACTAAAACTTAAAACTGGATTCTCAGGCTCATTACCATTAACGATCATGAAATTACCAGAACGACCAGTACCCACAAATTGCGGATGAACAGTATTTGCATTAGCAGCAACAGTATAAAGACCTTCAGGAATAAGTTCATTATTAGGAGCACCATTAGCAACAAAAGTGTATTGAGATAAGAAACTTGAATTGCCAGCTTCAAAATCACCATTCACAATAATATTAGTACCGCAGTTAGAACCGATTGGAGGTACTGGAGGACAAACTTCGATCAAACTAATGTCATCAAGACCGAAGTCATTTCCAGAAGGTGATAAATTCTGATTTACAATTTTCACCTCTGTTAAACCTGATGTTGTCGCTGTAAATGAAGCATTAAATTGAGCCCAAGTAGTTAGTCCTGTTGGTGTGAATAAACCTAAGTTATTAGATCCAACGAAAACTCTCAATTGAGCTGGCGAATTTGAAACTACATTTTGAGCGAACATTTGGAAGTTGTATTGACTTCCAGCAATGATGTTTACATTCTGACTCCAAACTGATTTAGTTAGACTCACTGTAACGGATCCACTAATCTCACAATTCCCATCAGTAACTGTAACAGTATAAACACCAATATTTAAGTTGCTGATGTCTTCACTTGTAGATGTGAATCCGTCAGGACCTACCCAACTAAAAGTAGGATTAACTGCATTAGTAACTGTTAATTCTACAGATCCAGAATTAGCTCCGCATAAAGTACCAACAGAAACAAGCGATAACACTGGTAGATTACTGTTTTCAATTGTAATTGTAGAAGTAGCCTGACATCCACTAGTAACATCTGTTACAAGAACGATGTAAGCACCCGCAGATAAGTTAGTTTGATCTTCAGTATCAGCAACAACACCATTACCAGTCCAGTTAAATGTATAATTTCCTGATCCTTCGGTAACAGTAATGTCTATTGCACCGTTAGTTTCTCCACATTGAGAACTTGTAAGGGAAGATGCTATTGATGGGCCATTGAGGTTAACCAAAGAATATTGACCAAGAGCAATGCAACCCGAAGCATCAGTAACTTCAACACTGTATGTACCAATTGCAAGATTTGAGATAACGGCATCAGTAGATGAGCCTGGAGTCCATAAATAAGAATATGGAGCTGTACCACCTGTTACTGTTAAAGAAATAGAACCATCATTAGTTCCACATTCTGGATCATCAATATTTGCTGTCAAGACTGGGATACCAGAATTGATTAGCGTAACTGTGTCATTCGATACACATCCATTCGCATCGGTAAGACTTAAAAAGTATGTTCCTTCACCAAGATTATCGAACAAGCTGTCAACAGAAAACGATGTTCCTGACCATTCAAAAGTATATGGAGCAAGACCACCTGTAACTATTGGTGCAATCGAACCATTTTCCTCACCGCATGAAGGTTGAGTAACAGTTAAATTGATTTGAGGTGTATTAAATGAAGGGACACATGCTTGAATAGTCGCAGTACAAGCTAATGAATCTGTAACGACTACATCATAACAAGCACCTGTTAATCCAGTTAAATCTTCTGTAGAAGCGGTAAACCCATTAGCACCAGTCCATTGATATACATAAGGAGCTGTACCACTAGAAACTGTAAGATTGATAGAACCTGTTGGCTCTCCACACACAGCAGGCTCTGCAGTAAATGCAAGAGTTGGCTGATTTTGATATACCAAAAGGAAAGTATCGCTCAATACGCAACCTGCAGCATCAGATGCAACTAGTACGTATTGTGCTGGACTTAATGCAAC
>CAMCXT010000007.1 GCA_945883545.1 Chitinophaga pinensis
GGTGACTTGGTGTATCCGAATGAAGATCTCGACACAGCAGCTTTCCGCATTCTGAATGATCTAACATCACTTACCAATATTCCGATTAAGCAAGTAAAGACCTTTGGAAAGGTTGATCGACATCCTTTAGGTCGGGTTATTACGATTGCTTATCTGGCGCTTGTGGAGCCGGCCGATTTAGCGCCTCATGCATCATCTTGGGCTAGTCAGACGCAATGGCACTCAATAAAAGATATCCCACAATTGGCATTCGATCACCGAGAAATCTTGGATGCTTCGCTTGAAGAATTGAAAACAAGGGTATTGCAAGAAGATATTTGGAGCAAAGTTCTTCCTGAAAAATTTACTTTGACACAATTTCAAGAAGTATTCGAAACCATACTTGGAAAGGCCTTCGACAAAGGAAACTTCCGCAAGAAAGTGGTCAAATACAAATTCCTTCGAAAACTCGCCGAAGCACAAACGAATGTCTCTCACAGACCATCGCTGCTTTACACTTTTGATGCAAACAGATTTCAAGAGATGAAGGCAAACGGATTTTCATTCGACTTTTAAAACCACATATAATATGTATACTATCATCCGATTGGTTATGATGCTTGTGTTGGTTGCAAATGTGCAATCGTTCGCGCAAGCGGTGAAGGTGGAAATGAGGCAGAGTGCCAACGGTGAATGGCAATTGTACCGAAACAATGCACCATATTATATCCGCGGAGCGGGAGGAAGCACGCAACTCGACAAGCTAGTTTCGATGGGTGGAAATTCGATTCGAACTTGGAGCACCGACAATGCCAAAGAAGTACTCGATGCCGCGCATACCAAGGGTCTTACTGTGATGATGGGACTTTGGGTGCAACACGAACGACACGGCTTCGACTACAACGACAAAGAAAAAGTGAAACTTCAGCTAGAAGGATTTACAAGTGTGGTGAAAGAACTGAAAGACCATCCTGCGCTTCTCATCTGGGCAGTGGGCAATGAAGTTGATTTATTTTATTCGAATACCGCAGTTTGGGATGCAGTGAACGATATCGCCAAGATGATCCATGAAGTAGATCCGAATCATCCAACCTGCACCGTAACAGCAGGATTGGATCCGGAAGAAGTACGGTTGATCAACGAAAAAGCCAAACACATCGACATCTATGGCATCAATACCTACGGAGATCTCGGCAAAGTGAAACAAGGTATCCGCGATGCTGGCTGGAAAGGCGCTTACATCATTTCAGAATGGGGGCCTAACGGACATTGGGAAGTGGCCAAAACAAAATGGGGCTCATCGGTTGAACAAACCAGCTCCGAAAAAGCCGATTCATACGAAGAACGTTATACCCAATTCATCTCCGGAGATACCGAAAAATGTATCGGTTCGTATGTTTTCCTCTGGGGACAAAAACAAGAAACCACTTCCACTTGGTACGGTCTGTTTTCAGAAAAAGGAGAATCGTGCGAAGCCTTAGATCGGTTAGAGAAAATCTGGACGGGCAAAACGCCATCAAACACTTCTCCTCATGTAGATTCGGTGATGGTGAACGGTCAAGTGAAAGGCGATCACATCCTCATTGTTTCTGAAGAAACGTTCGAAGTGAGTGCAAGTATCTCTGATCCTAACGGCGACAAGTTGAAGGTAAATTGGCAGGTAATCCCTGAAAGTACCGACATCCGCTCAGGTGGAGATGCCGAGAACGCCCCACAACCAATTCCAGGTTCAGTGTTAAGAAACAAAGGAGAAACTGCAAAACTCCGCGCTCCGCAGAAGGAAGGGGCTTACCGTGTTTACTTAACCATCACTGATGGAAATGGTCATTACGCCTATGCCAATGTGCCGTTCTATGTGGTGCCACGCGATAAAAATGCTGCCCCAGCTAAATCGGTGTCGTTCAAAAAGATGACCCTTTAGAAAATTAGGGAGTCTTGCTTATTGTATTTTTAACAAAAAGCTTTAGTTTTACTTCATCCCAAAATCGTATGACTAAATTATTTACCCAATTAGTTTGTGTTGCTTTTATATACTTGGTCTCATTTGAGGCTCAAGCTCAGACTGATACAGTTAAAGCCTCCAAGCCAATTGAAGTAATTGGGACAAGCCACGACAAAAACCGAGATGGCTGTATTATAAATCTGCCGTCTCAAGACGTGAATTTGTTGTTGGAGTTAAAACAAGACAAATATCCCGGCAACGAAATTGGCATGATGCCAAAGAAAGATCCGGGCGGACTTAAAAACCTGCAGATATCTGGCTTCTATCGCTTTTACGGAACCTATCAACGCCAAATTGATCCGTATCTCATCAATGCCGTAATCAACGACACAGCGCGTGGCAGAAACATCTTCATCGGCGACGATAGCCAATTGCCCAACTTGCTGATCAATGTGAGCGGCAAACCATCCGACAAAACCTCATGGGGTTTCGACATCATGATGTTTCAATTCCTCAATGGGATTGTTGGAACAACCTACGGAAAACAAATTCCCGATTCACTTCGTCCCGACGTTCAAAACCCACTTTTAGGAACGCGCATGGGTGGCAATTTAGGGCTCAATTTAGGTTTGAACCTCAACGGGAAATTCAAAACTAAATATGGAAATCTATCAGTAAATGCCGGCGGGATTCAGTGGGTGTCGATTTCGGATTTAACGATGGCCTCTTTCAGAGGATACAACCGCTTCATGCTTTACGAACGAAATCCGTGGGACCCAACGGGCTTGGCGCTTTCGTCACGTTATGATCAGTATTTCCAACAAGGCTCCATCGATCAAGATACCCGCTGGGGAAACAGAGCTTTCTTCGGATTGGTGCTCCAAGGAGCTGAAATGCCTGGCCGGATTTCCTTCCTTCTGATGGCCGGAAAAACAGAGCTCAACGGAGGCTTCGATCCTTACCCGAACTATTCATACGGTGGAAAAATCAAGAAGAGCTTCGGATCGAAAAACTTCGTGAGCATTAACAGCATCAACTCGAGCGCTGCAACGGATAGCCTAGCCACAGAATACTTCGGATTTAACGTCATCACCACAGAATTCAACCTTGAACACAAGGGATTTGCTTTCAAAGGTGAAGTTGGAGGTGGAACATATTATAGTCCTGAACACAATGCTGGATGGGGCGAATTGATGCAATTCAAACTTTCCACTCCGCTCAAAAGCAAGTGGCCACAAGTGGAGCTTCATTATTACAGAATCAGTCCGAACGTGGTGAATAATAACGCCATTTATTGGAACACTTCTGTTGCAGAATACCGAGTGAACAACATCCCCGCAGGAAGCATTGGCAGCTCGGCCCTTTTGATTCCTACAGGTAGCTCGATGGTGCGTTTAGGTCAAATGACCAACAACCGTCAAGGACTCAACTTGAATTTGCAGAAATCGACCAAGCATTTTTCTTTCAGCGGAGGAATGGGCTTTGCTTCCGAACTCACCCCAGCAGCAGCAGCAATTACCTACACCAATCCGGTGAATAACGTAACCCGTTCTAGATTCTGGCGCTGGACTTTCCCGCAAGGTGTAGGGCCTTATCAGCGATACAATTCCATTTATCGCGATGTGTATCAAGCAGTGAATTTGAGCGACGACAGTTCCGGAGTTGTCTTGAACGAAAAGCATTTCAACATGATGGAAGCGCAGATCAAATATAAGGGCAAGCTCTTCGGCAAGGAGTTGTTTGTCTTTTCGATGCTTCAAGCAAATAGTGCTTCCCGCGCTTGGTCGCCCATCACAGTGTTTAACGAGGATGCTTATGTGCGTCAATATGTTTCTGAAGTGGAAGCTTATTGGGCAATTCGTCCGGGTGTTTTGATTAACACATACTTCGGATACGAGCGCACTTTGGGCAACTATCTCACCGATATCAACAACGAAACCTTCCGCCCGCGAAACCAAACAGGACGAGGGATTGGTGCAGGGATGGATATCGATTTAGGAAAAAATACCCGACTGTATTTCAGGCATCGCTGGTACAGTTTCGAAGACAAAAGTTTTGAGCTCGATCAATTTAACGGACGGGAATTAACCGTCGAACTAAAGGCCTTTTTCTGATGCGAATTACTACAAAAACTATAGCGCTGTTGCTCGCGGCCGGATTGTTCCAAACCTTGCAGGCACAAGACGACAAAAAGATCTCCTTTACTGGAGCGGCGCGTGGACTTTACTACGGCGATAAGCTCACCCAAGATTCTTCTGAACCTGATACCGTTACTGCACCAAAGCTCAACAGCGGGCATGTGATGGTGGATTTAGGCGTGAATATTCGTCCGAACAAAAACACCGAAATCCTCGGCATGGTGCGCGTTCGTAACGATTACGGCGGATTCTGGGGATCTGGTGTTACTTTCGATGTGCGACAGCTTTACGTCAAAGGTGTGATCGGTGGGATTTTCAAGTACCAACTTGGAGACTTCAACTACCGCATGAGTCGTTACACCTTTTGGAATTACGATCAGGAAGTGATCAGTCAGCAGCCTACCATTTTCCGTCAGCAAACCGATGTGATCAACTACGAGCATTTCTACGACAACGACAATTCTCGCCGTCAACAAGGTGCTTCATTGGGCTTTGCCTTGGTGTTCAAGAAATTCGTGAAAGAGCTTCAAGTAAACGCAGTCACTACGCGCGTTCGAGCATCGGATTTTGCACAAACCGACGACCGTCTTTTCTCGGGATTCAACATGCAATTGGTACAAAGCAAGTACTTGAACTTGGGCTTCAATTATGCCAATTTGTATGATGTTTCGGGCACTTCGAAAAATAATGTTGGATTGAGAAATCCAGTGATGACAGGAACCATTCAGGCTGTTTATGGCTTCAAGAATTACGAAGCAAAGCTGGATGGCGAATTTGGAAAGTCTCGCACCTTCTACCAAAACAGCACCACAGCGCCAGATTGGAACGGTAAATTTCTCGATTTCAACCTGAAGCTATCTCAAACCAAATGGGGAGTTCACCTCAGTGGAAACGCCATTCAAATTGGATCCGCGTTTCGCAGTCCGGGAGCACAAACCAAGCGCATCGATTTTTCACAACAAGCCTTGGCTTACACGAGAATCACCAACAACCAGGAATTGCGCCCGTTCACAATGCTCGATTTGATGCGTGAGTCGTCGTTCTATGTGATGCAACTTCGTCCGTATTTGATGGAATTCGCTCCGAAATACGACAACATCACACCGTTTGGTGATGCAACACCGAACCGACAAGGGATGATTGTCCGCTTGCGGTATGAGAAAAAAAGCAGTCCAATTACGGCAGAGTTTGCGCATTATGCCTTGCAGGAGATGCGTGGTGAAGGAACCTTGAATCCAAGGAAGTTTAGCAGAAACCAATTGCAGGCAGAAGTAAAAGTGAACGAGTACTTCAAAAACTGGAAGAAGCGTTTCAATGTTTCGGTAAGCTATCGCAGTGATCAAACCACTCGTGAAGGCGAAGAATTGGTGCGCGGAGTTGATTTGAAAACAAATGTGCTTTCTACTGGTTTTGAATTGGAAGTTCTTCCATCGTTCGATTTGATGTTTGGCTTGCAACAGATTGCTTACCAAGGATTTGATTACACGGCTGTGAGGAATAACTTTTCCGAAATCTTCAATTTCAACGAATACGAAGTGGATGGAGAAGAAACCATGTTGGCTTACGGAGCTCGCTACCGTTTCAGCGAAAAAACATTTATCAGTGCCCAAATAAGTCGCTTCAATACCCAAAACAAATTGAGCACGCTACCGGCTTACGATTTAAATCAGTTCATGTTGTTGTTCCAAATGAAATTCTAACCATGAAACTAAGAAACTTAATTACTTGGATGGCTTGCGTTGTGGTGCTTGCCGGCTGTAAAACCGATGATGAGTTCGACGGGCCATCATTGAACGATTTGTACGGAGCGTTTTCTATAGTAACACCTTTAGAAACATCTGCCGATACGGTGGATTTCAGCGCTGGAGAAACCGTGAATTTCACTGCTGCATTTTCGAAAAATGTGAGCTGGAAGCTCGAAATCAAAGGACTTCAATCGGGCGCAGTGAAAGAGATTACTGGATTTAGCAACTTGTTGGATGCCAACAATGCTTTGTGGACAGGCACGACCACGAAACTGCCATTCTTCAAAGTGGAGGACTGCGCAGTACAACTCACCTTCGAAGCAGAGTCCGACACCCTCAGCGATACCCTTTTTGTAAGTGGAACGAGAACCTATCCAGGATTGCTGTTAGGCGATTTCGAAGGCACTGCAAATCCAGGTTGGACTTCCTTTGTTCAATCGGGTGCTGATATGTCGTTCGGTATTCAAACCAACAGTGCAGGAGCCGCCCAAGGAAATGGGTACTTCGACATTGGAGGTGCAGTTGATTGGGATTATTTGATCGCGTATCTCTACATGCCTGCAACAGCTTATGGTGCTCCAACTTTCAACCTTTCGAGCAATCCTGAAGAAGTGTATTTCAACACCTTGCTTTTCAAACCGGAGAGTTTGAACAATGGCATCATGCTGTTCCAGTTTCCGGAGGACGACAATGGAGATGGCGTATTTACAGCAGCAAACGAAGACATGTATGCCATCGAAGTTCAAATGAACCAAAACAACTGGAGTCAACTTTCTGTGAAGTATAGCGAACTGCAATCGTTGGTAAATGGACAGCCAGCAGCGCCGAATGGAAATGGTGTTCGTGAACCGAACAAGCTCACGCAGGTGAACATCCTCTTTTTGGCCAATCCTGCTTCTGGTTATGCGAACGCGCGATTGGATTACATGATTTTCACCGAAGGCGAGGCGCTTCAACCATAAGAAAGGCTCATGAAAGCACACGTTTCGCTTTTAGGATTAACGATGTTGTTGAGTGCTTGTGGCATCTTCAAGCAAACAGCTTTGTACGATGCGCCAGCAGATGATGCAAACACCCCAAACATCGCGGGATTTTACGCGCTCAACATCTACAGCGACCAAATGAGTGATGAGATTTGGTACACGCCATCTCCCAAAGCATTGCTTGTAAAAAACGAGGCTACTCAAAAGAAACAAGGCGACAATTCTATCAGCATTGAATGGAACAAACAAGCCGATCCGCAAACTTGGTTAGGTTTGGGCTTCGGCTGGAATGGTTGGACAGGCAAGAATTTCGCATCCATCACCCAACAATCGGCATTGTCGTTCTGGGTGAAAATGAAAAATGGTCAATCGGCAGGACTTCCTTGGGCAGTTGGCTTCGAGGATTTTAATGGTTCGCAAGCTTGGACTGGCGTTACAACGGGCTTCATAGATGGTGGCATCATCAAAGAAGAATGGACCCAAGTGCGGATTCCGCTCAGTGCATTTCCTTTCGAAGAACGTGATGTGGATTTGTCGATCATCAAGCAACTCATTGTGCAATTCGAATCGAGCGGAAAGGTTTGGATCGACGATATCAAAATCATTCCATACACCGCAAAAGGTCGCCAAACACTTGATGTAGCTCCAGTGGATGCAATTATGATAGATGGCGCATTTCAACCAAATGAATGGCCACAATCGTCATTTCAACTTCCATTGGCAAACGTTAAACTTACTTGGAACGAGGAGTTTCTTTTCCTCGCTGCAGAAGTCGAAGACGCAACACCGCTTATCAATACAAGATCAGGCAAAGATATTTGGAACGGCGATGCAATTGAATTGGCTTTTTCATCCCTTCCGGGGACAAATGCGCAACGTAAAATCATGTATCCAACCGATTTCCATTTGGGCATTTCGATGAAACCCTATGGCAAAGTTTACGATTGGTCGAAAGACCGAGAAGTTTCGGGCTCAATTGTAAGAGTTCAATATGCTGGAAAAGGCTACTCCACCGAAGTGGCGATTCCTTGGAAAGCACTCGGTATCTCAGCCTTCGAGCAAGGAAAAACCTACTATTGTGAAATCGCTGTCGATATTGCCGATGGAGCTTCAGTGCGCACTTTGCAAAGTAGATGGAATTCGGCCGACAAAGAAGGATTTAACTTCGATCCATCCCGCTGGGGATCAATCAACTACCGTGTTCAAAAGAATGATTAATGTTATGTGGAAAATTGCGAGTTCCGTTGTTGTAGCCATGTTCGTTTCTGGTTTTGGGCTTCAGGCGCAGAACCAAGACGCCGAAATTGAAGCTATCCTCAAGCAAATGACCATCGAAGAGAAGGTTGGTCAGATGACACAATTAAACCTCGATGTTGTTGGAGAAGGAGGCATTTACAAACTCGTTGAGCCGCATCATCTCGATCCAGTTAAGCTTCGTGAGGCCTTGGTGAAATACCATGTAGGATCGATTCTCAACTGCGGAGGACATGCTTATCCGCGCAAGCAATGGCTCGAAATTATTGGAGGAATTCAAGCTGTTGCACAGAAAGAAACCCGTTTGAAGATTCCTGTGGTTTATGGAATTGATGCCATCCATGGAGCCAATTATGTGAGTGGATCCACCTTGTTTCCCCAGCAAATCGCTCAGGCCGCCACATTTAATACTGAACTCACTTTCAATGCTTCAGAAATTACCGCATACGAAACCCGTTCGGCGGGCATGACTTGGAATTTTTCACCTGTGTTAGACGTGGCGCGCAATCCGCTGTGGTCGCGCGTTTTCGAAACGTATGGCGAAGATGCATTGGTGTGTTCTCGTTTTGGCGAAGCGGCCATTTTGGGTTATCAAGGCAAGCCGTCGAATGCGCCCATCGATGCAGTACATGTGGCAGCCTGCATGAAGCACTTCTTAGCCTACGGCGGAGCTAGAACCGGGAAAGACCGAACTCCAGTGTATTTGTCCGACATCCAATTGGAGGAACTTTATCTTCCATCTTTTCGCAAAGCAATTGAATCGGGAGCACTTACATTGATGATCAATTCCGGTGAAATCAATGGTATTCCTGTTCATGCCAACAAGAAAATCCTCACCAATTTATTGCGCGATGAGCTCAAGTTTGAGGGTGTGGCTGTTACCGATTGGGAAGATGTGATGAAGTTGCAGCTCAACCACAAGGTAGCACCCAATCTCAAAGAAGCCACATTTATGGCAGTGGAAGCGGGCATCGACATGTGCATGGTTCCAAACGATTACGATTTCACGAAGTTGTTGATCGAATTGGTGAAAGAAGGCCGTATTGCAGAATCTCGTTTGGATGTTTCGGTGCGTCGCGTATTGAAGCTCAAGCAGAAATTGGGCATCTTGAAGAGCACGACGCTTCCAAAGGAAAAGGATTTCGAAAAATTTGCATCTGCAGTACACAGAGCCGCTGCCCGTAAAACAGCGGAAGAATCGATCACCTTACTCGAAAATCGCAATCAAACTCTTCCACTGAAGGCAAATCAGAAAATCTTCGTTACTGGTCCAGCAGCCAATTCTTTGAGCATGCTCAATGGTGCTTGGACGCGCACTTGGCAAGGCGTTGATACAATCTGGGATGATCAATCGAACAACACCATCTTAGAAGCCATGCGTGCGGCATCGCCGAACGTGACGTATGCGGCAGGTTGCGGTATCGACACAGAACTGAACATCACCGAAGCCTTGAATATGGCTGGTCAGAGTGATGTGATTGTGGCTTGTATGGGAGAAAAACCATCTACCGAAAAGCCGGGCGACATTGAAGATTTATCCCTTTCTCGTGCTCAGCTCGATTATGTGAAAGCGCTTCTCAAAATAGGCAAGCCCGTGGTTTTGGTACTTGTCGAAAACCGCCCTCGATTGGTGAACGAAATTGCTGATCAATGTGCTGCAGTCATCATGGCTTATCAACCTGGCGATACTGGCGGCGATGTGTTGGCGGATATCCTGATGGGCAAAGTAAATCCGAGTGGAAAATTACCAATCACCTATCCGCGATTTAACCACAGCTTGATCTGGTACGACCACAAATACACTGAAACCTTCGATGAGAATTACGGCAACAAAGCCTTCAATCCACAATGGGAATTTGGGCATGGTTTGTCGTACAGCAACTTGGTGTATTCAGGTTTAACTGTTTCAAAATCAACCCTAACGGGAGATGAAGAGCTAACCGTTGAAGTAAAGATCACGAACAATTCTAGCAGGGATGCCCGAGAAAGTGTACTGCTTTTTTCGCGCGATCATTTCGCGTCTGTCACACCATCGGTGAAAAAGCTACGCGATTTTACAAAGATCACAGTGAAAGCCGGGGAAACTCAAACTGTAAAATTTACCATCGATTCGAAAGACTTGAGTTTTGTTGGTGCTGATGGAAAATGGATTACAGAACCTGGAGATTTCGACCTGATGATTGGAACACTTTCAACAACCTTGAAATACGTGCAGAAATGAAAATGAAGTCGGCAATTTTATGGATGTTTTTGGGGCTGATGCTATCGGCCTGTAAGCAATCGGATCCTGAAGATGTGCTTGGTCGCGACAAAGACGTGGTAACCTTTTCGGGCCGCAAATGGGACATCAAATCAGGCTACAATGGACCTGGTCCTAACACCTTTTCGAAAGATTATGAAAATGTGTGGCTTGATGAGAAAGGCTATCTGCACATGGCCATAACCAAGCACGATGACGGCAATTGGTATTCATCTGAGGTAATTTCTCAAGACAATCTCGGTTACGGAACCTACGCATTTACGATTCAAGGAAATCCTTTGGAATTTGCGAGCAACGTAGTGCTGGGTTTGTTCACTTGGGACAATAACTCGTTTTTCGAGCAGGCGAATAGTGAGGTTGACATTGAATTCTCAAAATGGGGAATTGCTTCAGATAGAAACCCACTCACGACTTCCGTTCAACCGGTATTTTTCGGCACCTATTACGCGGAACGCAGCAAACAGCACGTGATCGACTCTACGCTGATTCAAGGCGTTTCAACACATATTTTCACATGGACCGACACCTTGATCACCTGGAAGAGTTTCCGTGGTGAGGATTGGCGCAATGCGACCCCATTCACCACTTGGCAATTTGATTTAGACCATCCACCGAGAATTAAGGAAGAAAACGGCAATCAATCGGCTCCCATTGTGATTCCAGCACCAGGTGCAACTACCAATGCACGCATCAATTTCTGGACATTAACCAATGTTGCCCAAGGCCCGAGCAATGGCAAGAACCATGAAATTGTGATTCGTAAGTTTGAGTATGTGCCTTTATAAGGCCAAGTCATTTTTGTAGCCTCGGAATTTACTCCAGGATTACTTAAAAAAATGCTTCTGGTAGATAATGAAAACGCCAACTCCAGTTGAGATTGAGGCGTCGGCAAAATTAAATACAGGACTAAAAAACGTAAAGAATTCCCCACCCCATAAAGGGACCCATTCAGGCAAATACGTTTCAACAATTGGGAAATAGAACATGTCTACTACCAAGCCATGTAGGAAAGTTCCGTAACCGCCTTCAGCGGGGAACATTGTAGCCACTTGCGCAATGCTATCGTTGAAGATGAGGCCATAAAACATACAATCTATGATGTTTCCAATGGCGCCTGCGAGAATCAATGAAAATGCAAGTACAAGTCCTTTGTGAAGTTTGTTTTGCTTAACCTGCTTGAAAAAGAAATAGGTCATCACGCCAACCACAACAATCCTGAAGAGACTTAAGAAGAGTTTTCCATACTCTCCTCCAAACTCAAGTCCGAAGGCCATTCCGTTGTTTTCAACGAAAGCAAGGTAGAACCAATCCCCAGAAACACGAATCGATTCTCCCAGCATCATGTGGGTTTTGATCCAGATTTTGAGGATTTGGTCGATCAGCAGAACGACCAAAATGATGATTAGCGGCTTTTTCAAGATATTCCGAAACGAAGATTGTACCTAAGTGTCGGAATTATTGCATGTTTTTCGCTTCGATGCTCAAAGTAGCATGTGGAACAACGCGAAGACGCTCTTTAGGGATAAGCTTTCCGGTTACGCGGCAAATTCCGTATGTGTTGTTCTGAATGCGAATCATTGCAGCCTCTAAGTTCTCAATGAACTTCTTTTGGCGAGCCGCAAGCTGACCTGTTTCTTCTTTCGATAACACATCCGAACCTTCTTCTAACAACTTAAAAGTTGGTGAAGTATCATCGGTTCCATGGTCATCTTTATTTGAGAATGCATTCTTCAATAACTCATAATCCTTGCGGGCTTCGTCGAGTTTTTTCTCAATAATATCTTTGAATTCCTGAAGTTCTTCAGGTGAGTAACGTGTTTTTTCCTGTTGACTCATGACTAGTTCGTTTTTGTAATTGCTAATTGGGTGGTTAGTTCTTCGGTTAGTTCAACCTGAACAGCACCTAAAATCTCATCAACACTTGATAGTTCAAGGGTGTTTCCTAAGGTTTCGGCGCAAATATAGGCCTTATTATTCTCTACTGCAGCGGTTAGCTCTGGATGGTTTTTCACAATAATATCAATACGATCAGTTACCTCCAAGCCACTGGTTTTTCTAAGATTTTGGATTTTATTCACAAGTTCACGCGCCAATCCTTCTTCTTTTAATGATGCATCAATCGTTACATCGAGTGCTACTGTATAGGCACCTTCGGCAGCAACCAACCAGCCTGGAATATCTTCGGTAAGAATCTCCACATCAGTTCTGCTCACCATCACCGTTTCGCCATTGAGCTCCAAAGCAATCTCTCCGTTTTTCTGGAGTTCATTGATCTCTGATGCACTAAACTGCTGTAAACGCGCGGCTGCTTCTTTCATCATTTTTCCGAATTTCGGTCCTAGGGCTTTAAAATCTGGACGAATTTTCTTCACAATCATCGCCGCGTCCTCACCTACATACTCCAAATGCTTAACATTTGTTTCGTTCAGAATCAACAACTTAACTTCTTCTAATTGTTCACGAATTCTGGCGTCCATCACCGGAACCATAATCTTACCTAACGGTTGTCGTACGCGGATGTTGCTCTTCTTTCTTAACGACAAAACCATCGAAGTAATCCGTTGAGCCATCTCCATTCTTTCCTCAGCAGCTTCATCAATTAGTGAAGCATTCGAAACTGCCCAATGGCTCAAATGCACCGACTCAGCTTCCAATTCAGGGTAGCCTTCAAAGCCTGTTTCAACCAACGAATTTCTTAGGTTTCTATACAACCAATCGCCGAAGAATGGCGCCACAGGACTCATCAATTGAGCAACGATGCGCAAACATTCAAACAAAGTGTCGTAAGCAGCTTGTTTGTCTTCAGAGCTTTCACTTTTCCAGAATCTTCTGCGGCCCAAACGAACGTACCAATTACTTAATTGCTCCTGCACGAAATCTTCGATTGCTCTAACAGCAGGTGTTGGGTCGTAATCGTCGTAACGCTCTGTACAAAGCTTCACCAGGCTGTTTAAGCGCGATAAAATCCAACGATCGAGCGGGCTTCTTTCCGCAAGCGGGATAGCATTGGAGTGGCTCGGTTTGTAGCCGTCGATATTGGCATACATCGCGAAGAAATTGTAGGTGTTGTAAAGTGTTCCAAAGAATTTACGCTGAACTTCAGCAATCCCTTCTTCGTTGAAACGCAAATTGTCCCATGGTTGAGCATTGCCGATCATATACCAGCGTGTGGCATCAGCTCCGTATTGTGGTAAGGTCACAAAAGGATCCACTGCATTTCCAAGGCGTTTCGACATTTTGTTGCCGTTCTTGTCGAGCACTAAGCCGTTCGAAACCACATTTTTGAAAGCAACACTATCGAAGCACATCACCGAAATTGCGTGAAGTGTAAAGAACCATCCACGGGTTTGGTCTACTCCTTCTGCAATAAAATCGGCAGGGAAGAGGCTTTTCTCTGCTGGTGCAGCTGGTTTCCCATCGCCATCAACATCGGCAAATGGATAAAACTCACGGTTTTCAAATGGGAAGTGGTGCTGCGCATAAGGCATTGCTCCCGAATCAAACCACACATCGATCAAGTCCGACTCTCGACGCATCGGTTTCCCAGAGGGAGAAACCAAAATGATGTCGTCGGCATAAGGTCGATGCAAATCGAATTTTGTGTAGTTCTCGTTCGACATATTGCCTGGCACGAAACCTTTGAGTGGGTGTTCCTGCATCAAGCCCGCTTCAACAGCTTTTGTTGCTTCGTTGAAAAGTTGCTCAACTGAACCAATACAGATCGTTTCAGAATGGTCGTCGGTGCTCCACAATGGGAGAGGAATTCCCCAATAACGTGAGCGACTTAAGTTCCAATCTTGCAGGTTCTCAAGCCAATTTCCAAAGCGTCCTGTTCCAGTGCTTTCTGGCCTCCAACCGATGGTTTTATTGAGTTCTATCAATCGGTCTTTTGCTGCAGTACTCTTCACAAACCAACTATCAAGCGGATAGTATAAAATCGGCTTATCGGTTCTCCAGCAATGCGGATAAGTGTGTTCGTACTTCTCGATTTTGAAGGCCTTACCTTCGGTTTTGAGTTTCAGAGCAATCCGTTCGTCAACGCTCAAGTATTTGTCGAGGGCAGGAATAATATGGCGCAAACGTTCCTGCTGAAGGGCAAGCTGTTGTTGCTTTTCGTCCTCGTTGAGGTACTGTTCTTTCACGTATTCACCAGCAAATCCGAACACGGTGTCGTTGACTTCGTTCACAAAACGACCTTGTAAATCTACCAATGTGAGTGATCCAATGCCGTGTTGGCGCGCTACTTTAAAGTCGTCTGCTCCAAATGATGGGGCAGTGTGCACAATCCCAGTTCCATCTTCGGTAGTCACGAAATCGCCCGTGATCACCTTGAAAGCATCACCATCGGTAGGTTGTGCAAATGGCAACAACTGCTCGTAACGAAGCCCTTCCAATTCTGCTCCAGAAAATTCTCCAAGCACTTCAAATGGAACCACTTTGTCGCCTGCTTTGTAGTCGCTGAGGGGTAAATCGGCGTTCTTGTCGGAGAAGTATTTCCCCATAAGCTCTTTCGCCAAGATCACACAAACTGGCGTGTGAACGTATGGGTTAAACGATTTCACCAATACGTAACGGATGTTCTTTCCAACGGTTAACGCGGTGTTCGAAGGCAAGGTCCAAGGTGTGGTCGTCCATGCGAGGAACGAAATTGGTTCGTTGATCAATGCTCCAAAAACCTGTTGGGCTTTTTCATCCTTCAAAAGCGAAAACTGCGCAACAATGGTTGAATCCTTCACATCTTTGTAGGTGCCAGGCATGTTCAACTCGTGCGAACTGAGGCCTGTTCCTGCAGCTGGCGAATACGGTTGAATCGTATAGCCTTTGTAAAGCAATCCTTTGTCGAAAAGGCGTTTGAGCAACCACCAAACCGACTCGATGTATTTGTTGTCGTAGGTAACATATGGGTTCTCCATGTCCACCCAATAGCCCATTTGACGAGTAAGGTCGTTCCAAATGCCGGTAAATTTCATGACATCTTCGCGGCAAGCTTGGTTGTACTCCTCGATAGTGAGTGTTTTGCCAATGTCTTCTTTGGTGATGCCTAATTTTTTCTCTACACCAAGTTCAACTGGAAGCCCGTGTGTGTCCCAGCCAGCCTTGCGTTTTACTTGAAAGCCACGAAGCGTTTTATATCTACAGAACATGTCTTTGATGGTTCGAGCCATCACGTGGTGAATGCCTGGTAATCCATTGGCTGATGGAGGACCTTCGTAGAAGTTAAAAGATGGTGCACCCTCGCGGGTTGAAACCGATTTTTCAAATATCTGGTTTTCTTCCCACCACTGAAGTACCTCGTCGGATATTGCCGGAAGGTTTAAATGCTTATATTCAGGATATAACATGCTATTGCTGCAACTAAAAAAGTTGGCAAAGATAGTGGAAAACTAGAGCTTTTGGTTTGTTAAGAAAGGATGAACAAACTGTCAGATTTTCGGGCACTTAATGAACAATTGAAATTCGATTTTTTACGATTTCTAAATCTTCGAATACGAGCGTCACAAGTGGTTAGTCGAAGCGAAATATTCAGATAAAATAAATTGCAGTGATCGATTAACGAAGTTTTAGCTTTTGTCCAGCTTTAGGCTGATTTCCTTCTTCTAAATCATTCAGCGAGTACAAGCGACTGAGTTTAATCGCATACAATTGCGAGATTTCCTGCATTTTTTCACCAGCTTTCACGATGTGCGTTGCCTGTTGGGCTTTTCTTCTTTTGGGCTGGATGTAAACAGTTTCTCCAGCACGCAGTTTGGTCGAGCTTGGCAGGTTATTGTATTTGGGAAGCTGCCATTCCATTAAATCGAGCTCCTGTGCAATGGAGGAGAAAGTATCGCCCTCTTTGGCTACGACATATTGCACATCATTTCGAACAAAAATGGTCCGTTTGCCTTGTTTCTTCAGCTCAAAATCGGGTAAATCAGTGTCATCTGAATTCTTACTCCGTTTCTTGCCCGTTGAAGTGCTTACACTTGTTTTCGGCCTTTCATTACCTGCAACTGGTTCAACGTATTTGGGCGCCTTCCCAGGAGTATCTAGTTCTGAAAGATTGTTCTCTTCGATTGTTTTAATCAGCAGTGGTGCATATTTCGGATTGGTGGCATAACCAGCCTTTTTCAATCCATGCGCCCAAGAACGATAATCATTTCTATCGTAGGTAAAGAGCTCAGCGTATCGCTGATTCTTCGTTAGAAATTTACTGTGGTCTTCATAAGAAGCGAGCACGGTTTCATATTTCCTGAAACATTCATTTTTCTCGTCATCGTCTTGAATGTAAGTTGGGCCTGTCCATTCCTTCTTACACTTAATGCCGAAGTGGTTTTTGGCTTCTTTCGCGAGAGGACTATTGCCCGACGAGGATTCTAAAATTCCTTGCGCCATTTTAATCGAAGCCGGAATGTTGTATTGATTCATTTCTTCGATAGCGATACTGCTGTATAAATTGATATACTCTCGAGTTGTTTGCAGTTTTTGCGCAGGCAAGAATGTGCAAAGTGTGATGAAGTAAAGGAAAATAGCAGCTTGTTTCATAGCGCAACAAATTTCTGTTTTTCGATGCATGAATAGTCTCAAAATACCAACAGTTGTTAACGAAGCAACGTGGATTTCCAAGTATTCTTATTCATCCACAAGATATGCCCAAATGGATGCACCATTCGATCTCCTTTTTTATACCTTTGCGCCCTCATTTTTAACTACGGGCTTCCTATGAAGTTGTCAAATTTCAAATTCAAGTTACCTCCTGAACTCATCGCTGATCGCCCTTCTGAAAACAGGGATGAATCAAGACTTATGGTTTTGGACCGCAAGAACAAAACTATCGAGCACAAGATGTTTCGCGACATCCTCGATTATTTTGATGATGGTGACACCTTTATCATCAACAATACAAAGGTTTTCCCTGCGAGAATGTACGGTAACAAAGAAAAGACCGGAGCTAAAATTGAAGTTTTCCTTCTTCGCGAATTGAACCAAGAAAGCCGTTTGTGGGATGTGTTGGTTGATCCAGCACGTAAAATCCGTATTGGTAACAAGCTTTATTTTGGAGATGACGATTCTTTGGTTGCAGAGGTAATCGACAACACAACTTCACGTGGCCGTACATTGAGATTCCTTTTCGATGGTCCACACGAAGAATTTAAAAAAGTACTTTACTCTTTGGGTGAAACCCCAATCCCGAAATACATTCAACGCACACCAGATGAAGACGATGCAATTCGTTATCAAACGGTTTATGCAAAAAATGAAGGTGCAGTTGCAGCGCCAACAGCGGGTCTTCACTTCAGCCGTGAGTTGATGAAGCGCATGGAATTGAAAGGGATCAATTTCTCTGAAATTACATTGCACGTTGGACTTGGAAGCTTCCGCACTGTTGAAGTAGAAGACTTGAGCAAACACAAAATGGATTCAGAAGAGATGGTTATCTCTGAAGAAGCTTCCAACATTGTGAATGAAAGCAAGAAAAACCGTAAACGTGTTGTATCTGTTGGTACTACAACTATGCGCGCGATCGAAAGTTCAGTATCTACCGAAGGTTATATGAAGCCTTATGCAGGTTGGACAAATAAATTCATCTTCCCTCCATACGATTTTCGTGTTGCCAATGCTTTGGTAACCAATTTCCACATGCCAATGAGCACTTTGTTGATCATGGTTTCTGCATTTGGAGGTCATGATTTCGTTATGGAAGCTTACAAAGAGGCTGTGAAGGAGAAGTATCGCTTCTTTACCTACGGTGATGCGATGTTGATCATCTAAAAGTGAAGAAATCGGTCATTATCGTTGCAGGTGGCAGCGGAACCCGAATGAAGGCTTCTGTTCCCAAACAGTTTCTGCTCATCGATGGTAGACCGATTCTCATGCACACTATCGAGAAGTTTCAGGCCTCCATGCCCGAATTGTCGATGATCGTTGTATTACCTGCCGAACACCTAAATACTTGGAAAGAATTGTGTGCGGAACATCATTTCGATGTGTCTCATCAAACTGTACAAGGTGGCGAAACGCGTTTTCATTCAGTTAAGAATGGACTTTCCCAATTAAGCAGCGGATTGGTTGCAGTGCACGATGGCGTTCGTCCGTTGGTGTCGAAAGAAACCATCCTACGTTGTTTCGAAGAAGCTGGTCGGGCAGGTGCCGCAATTCCGGTTGTGCCATCAAGCGAGTCGGTTCGCATGGTTGCCAATTTTAGCAGCAAAGCGCTCGACAGATCCACCATCCGAATGGTTCAAACACCACAGTGCTTTCGGTATGAATGGATGAAGGAAGCCTTCGATCAAGATTTTAGAGAATCGTTCACCGATTGTGCATCAGTGTTAGAAGCGGCAGGCTTTTCGGTTTCATTGGTTGAAGGAAATCCTGAGAACATAAAAATTACCCATCCTGCCGATTTGGCTTTGGCTTCATGGGTTATTTCCGAAAACAGATAATCATTTTCGGTTCAGCATAAAAAAGCTGAAGTTTGCAGCATGAATATTCTTCTGCTCGGATCAGGTGGTCGTGAACATGCTTTCGCCTGGAAAATCGCTCAAAGCAAGCTTCTTACTAAATTGTTTATCGCTCCTGGGAATCCTGGAACATCGACTTTTGGCGAGAACATATCTCTCAATCCGCTCGATTTTGAAGCGGTGAAGCAATTTGTTTCGTCGCACAGTGTTTCGATCGTTGTTGTCGGGCCAGAAGAGCCACTCGTTAAAGGCATTTCGGATGCATTTGCGGCTTCCGATGCACATCGTTCGGTTACAGTGATTGGTCCGAATGCAGCAGGCGCTCAGTTAGAAGGCAGCAAGGATTTTTCGAAAGCATTTATGCTGCGTCACAATATCCCTACAGCCCGTTATCAGAGTTTTACTCCCGCTACGCTGGATGAAGGGAAGGCATTTTTGCACACCATGGAGGCTCCGTATGTTTTGAAAGCATCAGGTCTTGCTGCAGGCAAAGGTGTGGTAATTCCTGAAACACTTGAAGAAGCAGAACAGGAATTGGAAGAAATGCTTGGTGGAAAATTCGGAGATGCTGGAAATGTGGTAGTGATTGAAGAATTTCTGAAAGGTGTAGAATGCTCAGTTTTCGTGCTAACGGATGGAGAATCGGCATTTCTTCTGCCTGAAGCCAAAGACCACAAGCGTATCGGGGAAGGCAATACCGGTTTGAATACAGGAGGCATGGGTGCGTTTTCTCCAGTACCATTCTGCGACGAAGTTTTTATGGAAAAGGTGAAGAGCCGCATCATAGATCCAACTTTGCAAGGATTGAAGGCTGAAGGAATTATTTATAAAGGCTTCATTTTCATAGGTTTGATGAGTGTAAATGGTGAGCCTTTCGTGATTGAGTACAATTGCCGAATGGGCGATCCAGAAACAGAAGTGGTACTTCCAAGGTTGGAAAATGATTTAGTGGAATTGTTTGAAGCAGTTGGCAATGGTACTTTGTATTATCACCAACCAATAATCAGCGCACAACATGCCGCAACTGTAGTAGTGGTTTCGGGAGGCTACCCTGGCGATTACCCGAAAGGCTTCCCAATTAGCGGTTTAGATCGAGTAGAAGGGGAGTTGGTTTTTCATGCAGGCACCAAAGAAAATGAGGGAGTATTGCTTACCAATGGCGGACGTGTGTTAGCTTTCACATCGGTTGGAGAGTCAAGAGAATCGGCAATTGCTCGCAGTTACAAAAGCATCAATGAAATTTGCTACGAAGGCATTTACTACCGAAAAGACATCGGTAAGGTGGATTGGTAGGGGAAATTCCAAAGCCAATCGGGTAATCAGTTGAGATTTCAGGCCTAACGGCCCTGTGAAATTCAATTTTGCGAAGTGCTTACAATGATGTTAGGCCTAATGGCCTTGTGGTGTTTATCTAGAGTAGTGTTTTACAATGAGAACAGGCCTAAAGGCCCTCTTAAATTCAATTTGTGGTAGTTTTTTACAAGGATGTTAGGCCTAAAGGCCCTGTGGTGTTTATTTAGATTAGTGTTTTACAATGAGAATAGGCCTAACGGCCCTCATAAATTCAATTTGTGGTAGTTTTTTACAATGATGTTAGGCCTAATGGCCCTGTGGTGTTTATCTAGATTAGTGTTTTACAATGAGATCAGGCCTAACGGCCCTCATAAATTCAATTTGTGGTAGTTTTTTACAATGATGTTAGGTCTAAAGGCCCTAAGATTCTCATTCTGGCTAATTTTTTATAGTGATTAAAGGCCTTTAGGCCTGGCACATTTTAGATTGATGCAATTGTGATTATAGTAAGTTCCTCTTGCCTTGTTTCGTTGTAAATTCCTATACCACGTAATTTACAAGAGGGCCTTTAGGCCTGATATATCTATAGATCCATGCAATCATTTAATCAAACAAGGGCCTTTAGGCCTGGCATCTAAATAATATCCCTGATAAATATCATTCATACCATTCAAACAAGAATTTTGAATTGAACGGCACCTCAAATTTCTCCAACAACAACAAATATTCATCTCTAAACGACTGTTTTTTATGATGTTGTGGTTGGTTTATGATGTATCCTACAACCCTATTCAACTGTGATTTTGAATAGGTAAAAGCACCAAATCCTCTTTGCCATTCAAATCGTCCCTGAATATATTTCTTTTCATTTAACCACTTTGAAGAGCTTGATTTTACTTGTTCCATCAGTTTTGAAGGCGAAATATCTGGAGACATACCCACTAGAAAATGAACATGATCGGGATTGCCAATGGTTTGAAATGGACTTGCATTTCAAACCATTGGCAATGCCGCACATTATTTTTTCTAGCTCATCTCTAAATGTTTCATGTATTAGATTCTGTCGTCCTTTTACAGCAAACACAAATTGGACATAGAGTTGGGTATATGTATTAGGCATATCGAAACAAAAGTCTTGTTTGATGTGAAAATAGTCATTAAATCTTTAAATGATTTAATTGTTCCAAATTATAGCGATATGTTCGTTTAAGATTTCAGGCCTAATGGCCCTCTTAAATTCAATTTGTGGTAGTTTTTACAATGATGTTAGGCCTAACAGCCATATAGTGTTTGTTTTGATTAGTGTTTTATATAGATTTCAGGCCTAATGGCCCTGTGGTGTTTATTTAGATTAGTTTTTTACAAAGAGATCAGGCCCAAAGGCCCTCTTAAATTCAATTTGAGGTAGTTTTTACAATGATGTCAGGCCTAACGGCCCTGTGGTGTTTATCTAGATTAGTGTTTTACAATGAGAACAGGCCTAAAGGCCCATCTATCTATCTCTCATTTAATCAGACTAAATAAGTCAGAGGGGAATCATCGGCTTTAAACTGCTGAAGCCGCCTTGAGTTGATCTATCCGCGCAGCGATATCCTGGTTTAATATTTTTGACATAGCGCGATAGAGTTCAGGAAGATGCTTTCTAAACTCAAGGGGCGCTTCAAAAAAGTGTTCGATACACACTGCCCAAAATTCATGAATATTCGTACTGGCATATTTTCGTAAAAACGGATGTTGATTGGTACGTGCCATGCTTTCAAATTCAATGTTGGCTCTTTCCTGCCATTCATCGAAGCCATAGAGCATCCTTCGGTTTCCGAAGTAATCCAAATACAATGCATGCGCTAATTCGTGGAGCATCAAGTTGATTTTATCGTTCGGATTTAAATGCCCATCATAGGCATCACGCCACGACATGATAACCAAACCGCTGTGGTAAACTGTGAGTCCTTTCACATCGCGTTCTATCATTCCTGAATAAAAGATATCGGGAAAAAGGGCGATTTTGTTGAAGCGAGGGAATTCGAAGGTTTTTAATCCGAAAGTGATTTGCACCATTGATGCGCAAATGAATAGGATCATGACGTCGTGCAATTCCAAACCATCTTTGGCAATAAACCACTTGTTTTTCAGTAGGACCTGAAGGCGATCACGGAATTTCTGTTGTTCTGGCTCTTCAAGTAACTTGTAGAAATAGAATTGCTTCAACAAGAATGCATGAAGCCGTTCTGGAGTTGGTGTTTCAGAAATTCGGCTGTAGCCTTCAATATTGAGCACTTCACCATCGTCAAGAAGAACATATTGGTGGTGGTTGTTTTCGTAGGAATAGCTATACGCTGCAACGATAACGACTATGAAAATAAATATGAAAATCGATATGCTCAAGCAGGAACCAATTCATGTTCGCGGCTTCCGAAGAGTTTCATTGTTTTAAAATGACTCGCCACAGCCGAACCGAAAGTCGGAATGTTATTGTATTTAATGTTGTGTTGCTGCGCCACGCGTTGCACAATTTTGCTGATAGCAGGATAATGTACGTGACTTACTTTCGGGAATAAATGGTGTTCGATTTGGAAGTTTAATCCACCTACAAACCAAGAAACAAGCTTACTGTTTGTTGAGAAGTTTGATGTTGTTCTCAATTGGTGAATGGCCCATGCATCTTGTAATGCCATTTTCCCTTCGAGTTCCCATGCATCAACAAATGCTGTTGTTTCAACCACATGCGCTAACTGGAAAACCAACGCCATCGTGAGGCCCATTGCGGCATTTGCAACGAAATAACCAATCAAAAATGGTCCTACACCTACCATGTAAATAGGAACTGCAATATAAAATACCACATATAGCACTTTGGTTACCCAAAAAATGATGTGCTCTTGAAGGTTAAAATGGTTCATTTTAGTGCCATTGATTTCCTTCATGAAATACTTCTGGAAGTCGGTTAGCAGCGCCCATAAAATGGATGAAATCGCATACAATGGAACCATATAAACGTGTTGCCATTTGTGCATCGGTTTGTATGGCTGGGAAAAACAGTGGCGCAAAACGGGCGATTTAGCAATGTCATCATCAACCCCATCCACGTTTGTATAGGTGTGGTGAATGATGTTGTGCTTTTGTTTCCAGATAAAAGCGTTTGAGCCCAATGCGTTCATCGTTAAACCCATTACGTAATTTAGTCTCTTGCTTTCAGAATAACTTCCATGGCAAGCATCGTGCATTACGTTAAAACCAATGCAAGCCAAAAAGAATCCCAGAATTAGACATAAACCAAGCGACAGCAAAACAGGCATTTCGACTGTTAACAGTGCCGCATAAATAATCAAACAAGCAGGGATTAAAGTGAAGCTTTTGATGTAAAGCCTGTAATCGCCCGTTTGTTTCCTCTTGGTTGTTTCGAAGTATTGATTTACCTCGTTCTTTAATGTTTCAAAGAAAGAGTTATCGGAATTGTTGAAGGTAACTTTTTTCAACGCAAGGGTAGGTTTTGTGATGTTAATGCCACGAAAATAGTTGAAAAATCGACTACTCCGTTCATTGCTCAATGATCTTTTAATTCAATGCTACAACGACATGATTTCTGCAATTTTCAGGATCGTATCATTTACGTCCATGATGTGTTTCACGGTTTGCGAAAACGGCGTGAATTTCACTTGTCCTGAAACCTGACCTGCCATCATCCGGTTTTTGCCTTCTCTGAGTCCAATTACCGATTCGTATCCTAGTCGTGTTGCAAGAACTCGATCCATGCAAGTTGGATGGCCACCACGTTGAATGTGCCCTAAAATGGCCACTTTCGTTTCGAGCTTATCGAACTTTTGTTGTACGATTTCGGCAATTTTGAAGGCTCCACCTGCATCATCGCCCTCGGCAACAATGATCACGTGTCCAGATTTTTGTCGTTTCCAACCGCGTTCTAATTGAGTGATAAGTTTATCGATATGGGTTTTGGTTTCTGGAATGAGAATCGCCTCTGCACCAACGGCGATACCGCTACGAAGGGCAATTAATCCGGCATCTCTACCCATCACTTCAACAAAAAACAATCGATTGTGTGATGTAGCTGTATCACGGATATTGTCCACAGCATTTACTACCGTATTGATGGCTGTATCGTATCCGATAGTAAAGTCGGTGCCGAACAAGTCGTTATCGATAGTGCCAGGAATTCCGATCACTTTAATGTCGGGATATTCTGTTGTGAAGACATCCGCACCACGAAATGATCCATCTCCACCAATGATTACAATGCCTTCAATACCTTGGGCATTAACATGGTCATAGGCCTTTTTACGGCCTTCCGCAGTCATGAATTCTTTGCTTCTCGCCGTTTTCAGGATCGTACCTCCTCGTTGAATGATATTGCCAACAGATGCATAATCCATGTCTCTGAAATCTCCATTAATAAGACCTTCATAGCCAGCAACAACGCCTGTAACCTTCATGCCGTGATACAATCCGGTTCGCACAACTGCGCGGATGCAGGCATTCATGCCCGGAGCATCTCCACCAGAGGTTAATACTGCAATATGTTTCATTTGTGTAGTATATAAATATTTAATGGGCTTTACATGAAGGATTTACGATCACTTCCTGTAAAGTGTTACTTTAACACAAAGGTAGATGAAAGTATGGTAAAATTTATGGAATAAACTCATAAGCTCCTGCATCCGGCGCTTCGTCGGCGAGGCGGTTTATTTCTAGAATATCAGTTGGAATTGCAGGTGTTGCATTCACATGTTCAGGACTTCCCCAATTTTTCGCTACCGATGAGGCCGACAACTTATAGTTTCGGTTGTTGACATCTGCAAAGCCAGGATCTTCATTAAAGCGCATATTCACGAAGTGTGTTGCATCCTCGGTATTGATGTCGGGATTGTCGATTTTCAGTAAGCTATTTTTGAAAATCCAATTGAATTGAGCATCTGGTAAACTGCTCACTTCGAGCTCGTTGCCATTTTGAAGATTTCCGTCCACAATTCCGTTAAGGAAGCTAAAGTCCATATCGGAAACTACGGTAGTATTGTCGGCTCTATTTTGGGCGTTGCTTAAGAAAATCGATGGTTCTGACCTAACCGATTCGTTCCAATAATTGGCTATTGTGCAATGTCTGAAACGGTAATCACCACCGCGGATGAGCGAAAGTGCGTAAGCTCCACAATTGCTAATCACGTTGTTCCACGCTTCAATATTGTAATCCACACCATAAATTCCAAAAGCCTTCATGTTTCGGATATTGCTGTTGGAAAGGGTCAGTTTCCCTTGGGGAGATTCGCCCAATTCGAGTACATCTTCAGCCTGAATGCCAATGTTCCCATTTTTGATGACAGCGTAGTTGATTTTGTTGTTAACGCTTCCTTGGTTTATCCAAATTCTATCCCACTGGCCAGGAATTTCGCGGTATGCCGTTTCTTTTCTCGTTCCTTGGAAAACGACCGAATCTTGCAAGGTTCCGTTTACGATGAGCGTTCCATCTTTGTAAATCCACAATCCGGAATTGTTGTAAAGATATACTTGGGTTCCAGGTTCGATGGTGAGGGTTTGTGCCGAATCGACCACTAAATATCCAATGATCACTTTAGGCTTTTCGTTCGTCCATGTTGAACTTCCGCTCAAAATCGAATAATCCGGAAAGCCATTTGTGGGGAAGAATGTTGGACGAAAGAAGTCGGCATTTCGGCCATAGGCCACGAGCTGCACATCCTGAATATTGCCGTTGGTTTCGAAGATTACACTATCGGTTACGACGAATGGATTAAGATCGTTGTTTGGATCGATGGTGACTTCCGCAAAAATGAAAATACTGTCGCCAGGATCAATTTCAACATCCTTCACTTCATCGGCGGAAACACCATCGATATTGAGTCTGAAAAGCGAATTGCTTCCACCAGCAAGTCGGATGGATGATATTTTAATCTTTTCATCATTCTGGTTGTACACTCTGAATCGCTTTGTAACCGATCCAAACGTTACAAAAACGGTATCGAAATAAACCGAATCATCCGAAAACGCAAGCTTATCGTTGGGATCGGTTGTGATTACATCTTTCCTGCAGCTCATAAGTGAAACCAGCAGCAACGATGCGAAGAAAATGAATTGAAGAATTGTTCTCACCAAGGGCATCTAACGCCAAATGTAGTTTAAAATTTTGCAGAGATTCGAACTCGATTCGATCGCCCGTTATGACTGCACTTTTCGATACCTCAATCTTTCAACCGGTTTGCCACCAGCGATATGTTCATCAACAATTTCTTGAACATCCTCCAATTGCACGTTTTTGTAGAAAATCGCATCTGGGTAAACCGCTACCATCGGACCTGATTCGCACAAATCGAAGCAACCAGTTTTTTGTGCCCTGATAGGCATGTCGAGGGCTTTGTCTTTGATTGCTTTTTTAAATGCAACTACGAGAGCTATTCCATGCTCATCTCCACAGCTTGGGCGAGGTGCATTTTCTGGTCTCTGGTTGGTGCAGATAAAAATATGTCGGTCGTAAATTCTTGGTTCGTTCATGCTGCAAAGTTATTTGAAAAGTACTTGGATCGATGGCAGGAATTTCTGGTTTTCTATAGTGTGCATTGTTGTTTTTTGTTCAAAGGCTTGGAGATAAATGCGTTTCAGTCTAATGATTGATGTAACTTTTTAAATAACTGCATTTTATGTGCGGGTGGATGCCAATCTCCCAAAACGGACATACGCTAAGTGTTACATTTTTAGACTATTAAAATCGAAGGGTGTATTGAAACGGTTATAATCGATTATATCCGGTTAATTTTAGGTTGATTGCCCATCAATCTTTAGATTGCCCCTTGGGAAGGGGATAGTTGGGTTTTTCCCAATACAATTTTGGTCAAGTTTCCAAAAAAAGTTATCCATAGATCATATCGATTTTGAGCCAATTCGAATTATGTTTTGAATAATTCAGACATTTCAAAATGATGCCACTTCACTAAATTTCAATTAGTCAATAATTTAAGCAAGATTCCATTGTCGAAAAAGTTCTTCCAGGCACCATTCAATTTCTTTGATACATTACATTGATATATCGATGAAAATCAGTCTTTTCATGTTTCATATTGAAGCAATGTTCAGTGAATAAAAGGTTCGTGATTTTTTATTAATCGGTGCATTTCAACCAACAAAAACTCTCCTAAAAGCGGGTATTTATTTACCTTGCCCTTAAACGCAAGAACAATCAGTTCTGTCTAGCGTTCGATGTATATGGCAACAATTCTTATCACAGGAGGCACCGGATTAATTGGGCTTGGCTTAGCAGAAATGCTTAAAATACAAGGTCATAGACTTCATTTATTGAGCAGAAGCACCAAGTTGGTTAAACCCTACGATGCAGTTTTTTCTTGGGATGTAAAAAGCGGTAGCATCGATGAAAAAGCATTCGATGGAGTTGATGTGATTGTTCATCTTGCAGGAGCAGGCATAGCCGATCAACGCTGGACTGACGAGCGAAAAGCAGAGATTTTAAGTAGTCGTGTTGATTCCGCTAAGTTGATTCTCGAGACCTTGAAACATCGTAACCAAACCATTTCCGCATTTGTGAGCGGATCTGCCATTGGTTGGTATGGTGCTTATTCCGATTCACTGATTCACAACGAAACAGAACCTGCTGCATCCGATTTTATGGGCGAAACATGCCGTAAATGGGAATATGCAGCAGATCTTTTTCATGATGTTGCAGAACGAATTGTGAAAATTAGAACCGGTGTTGTGCTAGATAAAAACAGTGGCGCATTGCCCAAAATGGCACAACCTGTACAGTGGTTTGTAGGCTCACCTTTGGGATCAGGTAAGCAACAAATTCCTTGGATTCACTGGAAAGACATCTGCACAATTTTCACCAATGCCGTTTCCGACAGTCGATACTATGGTGCCATCAATGCCATAGCAACAGAAAATTGCACTAACAAGGAGTTTACGAAGGTTCTAGCGATAGTTTTACATAGACCGATGCTTCCGATTCATGTTCCTTCATTTGTAATCAAAGCACTTTTTGGTGAAATGGCTGCTGTGGTGCTCGAAGGCAGTAAGGTTTCAAACCACAGGATCAAACAAATGGGATATGATTTTAAATTCTCAAACCTTGAGGAAGCATTGAAAGATATTATAGTTGCCAAATAGCAGGAAACATAAGAGTTTATGCTCAGGTTGAATCAAGAAAAGATTAATTAATATTGTGCTAGTTCATTCGTTTCTGTGCTGAATAATCAATATTCGGAAGAATTAAGAGGGACATTCATATGAATTTATTTTTTCATGAATGCAATATTGAAGAATTTATTTAATAAGAATATTCTCGCCTTTTCATTACTAATTAACCTGCCTATTTTATTTGAGCCACAAATGATTGCTCAATTTTTAAGCACAGGTGGAATTGGTCAAATATGGGTTTTGTGGGCTACCGCTATTGGATTTGCATTTGGTACTGTTTTCATTGCCCCTTTGTGGAAGAAATTGCCAATTAAAACTGAAAACGAAATCCATAATTTCAGATACGATGGAGCTTGGGCAGGTTTTTTAGCAAAATTCAGATCAATATATTTAGGGATAATCGTTATCCCGCTTATTGGTGCACAATTAATTTTATCCTTTGCTGCAATTGTATCTCCTGTTATAGGGGTGAGTAAATCACTCACTATTCTTCTTGCAGGTGCTTTTATGATTCTGATATTGTATTCCAATAATATTAAAAATAGGATTCGAATTGATGCAATAATTGGATTGTCGAGTTTAGTTATTTTATTATTGGTTGGATTTTATTGGATTTTCGGTCAAACCCAACATAATGTGGCTCTTATAGATTCGAACATATCTTTATTTAATCTAAATGAAAGCTGGGTAAATATTTTATTCATTTTCGGATTTCATTGGATTGCAACTGGCATTTACGACTTTCCTGATATGGAGGGACAAAAACTGCTTACTTCCGCCAATCAGAAGGATTCACGACAGTTGTTTCGCCTAATTTTATTGATGATTGTAGCTCAGTATTTTGTTTATTCTCTAGGCTACAGGGCATTCATGAATTTTGGTGGAAAAGAATTAAAGGGAGAATTAATAATTAGCGATTATATCAATCATGCTATACCAGTAATTCGATATTCATTGTTGCTTTTTGTTTTCATTCCATTTATTGGAACTATTTCGAATTTTCAATTATGGTCAGGTACACTAATTTCAGGACTCTCATCTAAGCAGGAGAATAAATTCAGACAGATTGGAATGCTTGTATTTACAGTTTTTTCGATTTTATGGAGTTTAGAGAGTGAAAGCGTTTGGGGTATCGTACAATACTTATTTGTGATATCAGCTGGTGTTGGACCAGTTTTTATTTTAAGATGGTATTGGCATAGAATAACTGCCAAAGTTCAATTTGTGGCAATGATTTCTTCATTGATTTACGCTAACTTATTTATCATTCTTGAAAGGAATTGGCTTGGTTTTGCCCGTTTTTTATTAGATGCATCCGAATGGATAAATCTTAAGCCATATTTTTTCCAAGTCCTAATTGTAACCACAGCTGTTGTATTAACTTGGCTAATTGTTGCACTTTCAAGCAAAACGGCCACTAAAGAAGTATTCAATCGTTTTAATGCATATTCAAGAGGTTTAGAAGCGCTGAAAAACAAATCGAATTGGAGTGCCTTTATTTTCTTGGCCATTCTAATTGTTAGTTCAAGAATTTTTTCATGGTATTTGGTTGTTGGAGAATATCTTGTCTCAGCTTTTTTCTCATTAATAATGATGGTCTGTTTGTTTCTATATGTCAAAGGATTGAATGTGAAGCAAGTTTAATTTGATGTTTAAATAATAGGATTAGTATGCCTAAACCCAAACACGCAATTGAGCCATATTGCATTCAACGGCTTAAAAAGGAGATTCAACTATTTGTTGGAATTCAAGTAAATAACAGGCCATCTTGTATGTCATTAAGTGAAGAATTGAGGGCTCATTATGGCTTGTCCGTTTCTTCTTCTACCATCGCGAGATTGTTTCTCAACGATACAGAACACCATCATTTTTACCTAGATACACTTGATAAATTTTGCAACTTGGTTCAAAAAGGGAGCAATTGGAATCAATATTGTGAATCTGTTCTGATTCAAAAGGATCAGGCTTTATCAATTGGTATTCACCACGAAATTGATTTTAGGAATTCTTTGCTATATATCAACTTTGAATTTTCTGGTTGGAAAGTGCTAAGAAATTATTTTGAGCGTCTTCAACCTTATTTGTATCATTCAAATTATCAGTATATTACTTTGGATTTAGGCGGAGCATTGCATCGCATAGCTCAGAGCGACAATACATTTGAAAAAAGTCTGTATAAGAATTTTGTAGGTTTTGAGTCTGTTCGAAAAAGCTATTTTGAACTACTTGCTGATCCGGAATTTAAGTCGCCTTTTTATAAAGACGGCTTAAATTTGTATGGTCAAACAATTAATTATTCGCATCCAAATGCTTCAAATGATTTGTGTTTCTATTTAAGTATGCTTTGCTTAAACAACGATAAGAATAATGAATTGGATGCGTTTATAGAACATTACGCAAGGCTCGTTGATAATTTTAATCTTTTAAATGTTATTAATTCAAATATTCACCCTTTCAATATTGGACGTTTTTTGGCTGTGCTTTTGATTCATAAATACAGATTCCAAAAAGCGTTGTTTGATTCTTGTTTTGCCGACGTAATTCTATTCATTAAGAGCAATTTAAGCAGATGGACTTCCTATGAGAAGAGGCTGATACTGTATTTTATAGTTTTTGGTCTTGCTCGTTCGAATGCACCTTATAAATTTTTTAAAGTTGTGGAGACGACTTTAGGATTTCATTTTCTTGATGGCAAAGACTTGAATGATTCTATAACTCGTTTCCTTTACAGCAAGGAGCCCAATACTATTTCGTGGTATCGAAGATGGGGCACCCTTTAAGCGGTAATTTACTTGAACAAATTGTAATTTAATCGCTCTTACGGCGCTATTTTAATCTTTATAGAATTGAGACTTCAGCATTAATTAGCATTTAATAGTTGTTGATAGATTTACTTCCTTACTAGGATATTTAAAATTCCATAATTTCACTTCATGCCCAATCTCTCAAAATCACGATTTGTATCAGGCGCTCAGTGCGAAAAGAAGCTCTTTTTTGATGTCAATCGTAAAGATTTAAAACCCCCTGTTTCAACGCAAAAGCAAGCGTTGTTCGACGCTGGTCATGCAATTGGCTTCTTGGCGCAACAAATGTTTCAAGGCGGATTGGATGCCACAAGCGAAATGAATGGAAACTGGTCGTTGGCCATTGACAGAACCAAATCATGGATTCAAAAAGGTCAGCAAACCATTTATGAAGCTGCGTTTTCTATCCCAAGTGGATTTGCAGCCTTAGATATCCTGCACAACCAAAATGGCGAACGCTGGGCCATTGAAGTAAAGAGCAGCACTTCTGTCAAAGAATACCACTTGAACGATGCTGCTTTTCAGTATTTTGTGATGAATAACGCAGGATTCAATCCCGATCGTTTTTTCCTGATGCACATCAATAAGCAATACGTTCGCAATGGCAATATTGATGTGCAGAATTTGTTTCATCTCGAAGAAATTACACAACAGGTTTTAGAACGGCAATCATGGGTGAGTGCCACACATCAACGGCTCGTTCAAATGCTCGTCAATGGTTCTGAACCGCAAGTGGCCATTGGGAAGCATTGCTCCGATCCCTTTTCTTGCGATTACCAACATCATTGCTGGAAACATCTCCCCGATAACAATGTATTCAATTTATATTCACCAAGTGGAAAGGATTGGCAATTGTATGGCGCAGGCGTTTTAGCTATCGATGACATTCCGGTCGAATTCCCATTAAACCACCGCCAGCAATTACAAGTAGAAGGCGCGAAGTTTCAGCAGTCGTATTTTGACAAACAAGCTATCAATGAATTCGTGTCGCAGTTCATCGCGCCACTTCATTTCTTTGATTTTGAGACCGTTAATCCAGTATTGCCGGTTCTGGATGGTACTCGACCTTTTCAGCAAATTCCATTTCAATATTCATTGCACGTATCCGATATTAATGGAAACATTCAAGATCACTTCGAGTTTTTACCCGATCCTTCTGCGTTTAAAATCGGTTTGAGTATGGAAGAAGATCCTCGATATCAATTAATTCAGCAACTCAAGTCGAATATTGCACAAACGGGTTCTATTGTAGCGTACAATGCCTCGTTTGAGATTGGCCGACTAAAGGATCTGGCGGCAAGTTTCCCGCAGGAAGAGGCTTTTTTGCAAAGCTTGATCGATCGTTTTGTTGATTTGCTCATTCCGTTTAAAAAAGCTTGGTTTTATTTACCGGAAATGGGTGGTTCCGCCTCCATTAAGTCGGTTTTACCAGCCATTGATCCTCAGTTTTCTTATGCCGATTTAAAAGTGAACAACGGCGGTGATGCTTCAAGCATTTATCTGGCAGGCATCAATGGCATGTTTCAGGAAGAATGGACTTCCACCCGAGAAGCTTTGTTGCGCTACTGCAAAAGAGATTCAGAAGGAATGGTGGTGGTTTATCGGGCGTTGAAAGGGCTCTATTGAAACGCGCTACAGTTATTTCATATCCAGTCAATCTTAGGAAGTATGGGAACGACTATGATCTTCAGAAAATCGAACAAAAGATTGACTGGGAAAATTTTCCTTGGAAAAACGCGAAGGAGAATTGGCAATACGAGGACAGACCATTTTAGTAGTTTTAATGCATTAAACGATAAAGTAATTTTATATAGACAGTATGGATGATTTTGATTTTACTAGAGATGATTCTCCAACACATTATGCCACATCTGTTGTTTACAGTAAGAATTTGGTTGGATATGTGATTGCCGTTTTAAATCCAGCATTGGATTTGCTTACCACAGGCACCTTAACTGAAAACGACTATGAGCTTCCTGAAATCATCATGGCGTTCACTGGAGATCTGCTTACAGGCAAGGATACATCGCTACTCGTTGTGTCGAATGAAGCAATTCTTAATAAGCACGCATTTATTCAGGTAAAATGGGATGAAGTGATTGTAGAAAAATCGAGAACCTCGGCTTATGTTACCCTTCAGCCAGATTGGTACCCATTTCATTTCAACTTCACTCCTTATGAAAGGATGGCTTGGAACCAGCTGGTGAAAGTTGTGTTGAAGAGAATGTAATGCAAGGTTTTTATTTTGATATCAAACCATTTATATAAAAAATAAGCCCAAATATGCCAATTCGACTTAATGCTACTAGAAGGATTCTAATTCTTTTATTTTTGCGAAATGCCTAAAAGTCGCACCAAAACCAATTTGTATGATATCGACCTGGTGATGCGTGCAATTCAGGATCGGTTTGCGGTTCAGGTAAGCGACAACCCAAGCCTTCAGTGTTTAATCAATGAAATTGAAGTGGCTGGCTACAAAACAGATTTGAGCCGGAACACTTGGAGAAGGCTTTTTGGGATGATTAAAAACGAACATTCGCAAAGCATTACCACACTCAATATTTTAGCCGATTTCGCTGGATTCCCTTCATGGGTCGAGTTTCTCCAATCGAATTCGCTAGAAACTGTTCGAGATTTTAATTTCCGATTTGCCCATTATGTTGCAGGCAATACTTCCTTGCCCGATATCCATGCCGCTTTTGTTGCAATGGGTCCGTCGGCCGCTTTCTATCGATTCCTCCAGCAGTGTTTAATTCTAGCAGCAGGCCAAAATCAATCTGAAGTTATTCGTTCTATTTATCAGAATGAGGCATGGTTTCCTTTTGATGTTCAAAACAAAGATGCTGCATACGAAGAGTTCAACTTGCATCAACTGGTTGGTATCTATTGCTTTCAAAAATCGATTCCTGGCTTCGCAGATGCGCTGTCAGAAAACGCCCAAGCGCTGAAGCGAGTGCTACAGTATAGCGTTCAATATGGAAATGGTGCAGAGCAGTATATTCAGCTTTTCAATAGAGCCGTCGACTTGAAGCTGTTCGATTCTGAGCCAGATTTTGCTCACTCTATTTTAGCATATCATCACTATTTATTGGGAGATGCAGATAAAGCTAAAATTCATTTGAATCAACTTGGAAGCTACGAAATCGCTCCTGAGCGTTTGTTGCCTTCGGGAAGAATTCGATGTCTCCAATGGGCGCTCAGTAAACATGAAGTTACAGATGGCGATATATCCGCAATTGTTGCGAATGATTTTAAGCTTTTTAAAAACAAGGCACAGCATCTCGACGCATTTAGCTTTTATCTCTTGTATGTACTGAGGTATTTATACCATGCCGAACGCAACGAATTGGGAATTAAACTATTGGCTACTTATTATCCCAAGGGCCCATCAAGTATCTCCTTTTGGTCGGGTGTAGTTTGGAACAGATTGCGAATTTATATTGCCGCTCTTCACATGAAATTAAATAATCATGAAGCGGCATTAAACGCTTTTAATAAAATTCGAGTAGAATGGTTCGATACATTCCATTTCAAATCCGATTTGAACGATTATGTTGAACTCCAAAATACAATAAAAGCAAAAATAAAAATCCCCGTTCTCGCGGGAAAGAGAAACGGGGATAGTGCGACAAACCAACACGTCGCGGGTTTATAACTTTAATAATTGCATGTTTCCTCGCGTGCGCTTTTCAACGTTAGCGAATCCTTCTTATTAGTTTACAAAATTACGTATTGCTGGATGTCGTTTTAGTCCAAGTTGGCTCAAGTTGATGGTTGTTGTTTTTGAATATCTTCTAAAACAAAATGAGTGAGAATACTCAATTATGTAATTTTTACTGCCTGAAACTTTCAGCACTACGATTTAATTTTGCAATTAAATTACTTTTAAATGCGTTCCTTATTGACTTTTGCACTGCTGCTTATTTTGTTTCTATTGTTTGTTTTATTCGGATATGTATTGAATTAAAAATACTTTTCTGAAATTAATTTCCATTGCACTTTATTAATTGATTTTACAATAGATTTATGGGCATGACTTTAAACATTGAATGGAGAATTTAATCTCCTTCGAATTTCATTATGATTAATATCTTGTTTCTTAGCTTCATTGCGTATTATTGAAGACTATTAAATTCATATGAAACGCGAAATCACTTCTTGGTATAGCCCTGCACTGAGCCAGGATATGCCCATTTCAGTATACGGGCATTATGGCTTTTCTATATTGTTAATTCCAACTGCAGCTGCCGATTATCTCGAATATGAGCGTTTTCAAATGATGGATGCTTTGGCGCCAGTGCTCGATTCGGGGAAATGCAAAATTTACTCCATCAATTCAATTAACAATGAAAGTTGGTTGAACAATGATATGTACCCTCCTCACAAAGCCATTCGTCACAACCAGTTCAACGAGTACGTTGTGAATGAGGTTATTCCGTTCATCAAAGAAACCAGTAGCGATGATACCCCAATTTACACCTGTGGTGCGAGTTTCGGAGCACTGCACGCAATGAATTTGTTCCTCCGTTTTCCGGATAAATTCAATGGTGCCATCTCGATGAGTGGAGTTTACAATTTGGCCGAATACACCAAGGGATTTTACGATGATCAGGTTTATTTCAACTCCCCAGAACACTACATACAGAACTTGAACGATCCGTGGTATCTAGAAAAAATTAGAGCAAGCAAGCATATTCATCTCTACACAGGAAGTGGAGATTACGAAGATCCAGAGGCAAGCAGAAGATTCTCATCAATCTTGAATGAAAAGCAGATTCCACACGACTTAGGTATCTGGGGCACCGACATTAAACACGACTGGCCAACATGGAGAATGATGCTTCCATTCATCCTCGAAGAGAAATTTTAAACACTTTTGCATCAAGGAGTTCTGTGTTACACTTGTTGCCAAAGAGTGTTCAATCACGCATTATTCCTTTATCTTCACGGCTGGAATTTAAGATATGTTAGCTCTAAAGCGCTTTTACGACGTGCAATTGGCTGAGGTGATAGACCGCATGCGATTGGAACTTGATAGAAGATACACCTACCACACAGTTGAGCACACGCTTGATGTGATCAAGTGCTGCGAGGAAATCAGTTTCGCCGAAGGCCTTAATGAAAGCGAATGCCTCATTCTTCAAATTTCCGCCTTGTTTCATGATACGGGTTTCCTTTTGTCGAGAACTAACCATGAAGAACGAAGCGTTGATATTTTCACCGAAGCGCGTGCCGAATTTCAACTCGAGCCTTCACACATTCGTGAAATTGAAAATTGCATTCGCGCTACAAGAGTTCCACAAGAACCGCAGTCTCGCCTAGAACAAATTATTTGTGATGCAGACCTCGATTATCTTGGTAGAACAGATTTTTGGACAATCTCCGATAGCCTGTTTGTGGAAATGACCAATTGTAAAGAAATTTCTGGATCAGCAGCTTGGAAAGAATTGCAGATTAAGTTCATGTCCGCCCATAGGTTTCATACCAAGTTTTCGAAGAACAGAAGAGATGATCAACTCAAGATAAATCTCGATGAAGTGAAAGCCAAGAATTAAACAATTCGAAAAAACATTCTTCAGTTAACTGCACCCAACATTCAACATAATCAAATTGTAATTGCCAAACATCAATGGAAAATAAATCAATTCGCCCTATAGATTCTGAAACAATTATGGTTCCGACAGATTTTACGGAAGCTGCAGAGAATGCATTGAAACACGCTTTAATGCTTGCAAAAATCTTCAGTAAAAAAGTTGATTTGCTACATGTTGTTCCTGACGGCAGAAGCGCGGGTAATGATGAGGATAAGGCCCTTCAAACTATGAAAGAGATGGCCGATAAATTCAGCAGTACTTCAGGAATTAAAATTGATTACTGGGTTCGCCGTGGAAGTATTTTCGATGCGATTGGCGAATTCGCCGATGAAATTGATGCTGCACTTGTTGTGATGGGAACCCACGGTGTTACTGGTCTTCAGCATGTTGTTGGAAGTAAGGCATTGCGCGTGATCACCAATGCAAATCGTCCATTTGTAGTGGTACAGAAAAAGCCTATGCGAGAACATGGTTTTAAGAACATCGTTCTGCCAATAGATTTCTCCAAACAAACGAAACAAAAGTTGGTGTGGGCAGCCGAATTGTCGGCTAAATTTAATTGTGAATTTCACATCCTTGCCGCGCATGAAAGCGATGAATATGCTGCCAAAGCAGTGAACAACAATGTGGCTTATGCAGAGAAATATCTCAGCGATAGAAATTGTAAGTTCTCTGTAACACACGCTTTGAAGGGTGATTTTACAAAAGAAACCATGCGCTTCTCAGCAACTGTAGATGCTGATCTTATTGTAATTATGACCAATCAGGAAAAGGAATTTGCACACTACATTATTGGTCCTTATGAGCAAAATGTTATTGCCAATGATGCTCAAATTCCTGTGATGACCCTCAATCCTGTCGACAATATGAAGGCAGGAAGTGGTCACCTATTTAATTTCAGCAATTACTAAAACTGCTCAAAATATAGGGAGCAGAATCGGTAATAATTTTAAAGGTCAAACACGAGCAGTCAAACTACGATTAGATTCGTCTAACCTTAGTGTGAGGTATTATTTTTCACGCAAAGTTGAAATGTTCCTTCTCGAAAATTAGTCGATCATTTCAAAACCAACATAAGGCAACAATGCCTTCGGGATACGAATGCCTTCAGGTGTTTGATGATTTTCGAGCATAGCGGCTACGATTCTTGGAAGTGCCAATGCAGAACCATTTAATGTGTGCGCTAATCTTGGTTTTTGGTCGCCTTCTTTGAAACGCAATTTCAAACGATTGCTTTGGAATGCCTCAAAATTGGATGTAGAACTCACTTCCAACCACTTATTTTGGGCGGCTGAGTAAACTTCCATGTCGTAAGTGTAAGCCGATGCAAAACCCATGTCACCGCCGCAAAGTTGAAGTACACGATAAGGCAATTCCAAATCTTTCAACAAGTCAGTCACGTGGTTACGCATTTCCTCTAGGATATCGTACGATTTGTCGGGATGCGCAATTTGTACAATCTCCACTTTATCAAACTGATGCAAACGATTCAGTCCACGAACATCTTTTCCATAAGATCCCGCTTCTCTTCTGAAACATGGCGTGTAACCGCAAGCTTTGATAGGTAAATCTTCAGCTTTTTGAATTGTGTCGCGGAAGATGTTGGTAATTGGAACTTCTGCCGTTGGAATCATAAAATACCCATCCTCAGGCATATAGTACATTTGTCCTTCCTTGTCGGGAAGTTGTCCTGTTCCAAAACCTGAATCTGCATTTACCATCAATGGCGCTTGGTATTCTGTGTAACCAGCATTGGTCGCTTTTTCGAGGAAGAAATTGATCAATCCGCGCTGAAGTTTTGCACCTTTCCCTTTGTAGAATGGAAAACCAGCACCGGTTACTTTAACACCCAACTCAAAATCGATGATGTCGTATTTTTTTGCCAAATCCCAGTGTGGCATTGCTCCTTCATGTAATGTTGGAATACTGCCATGCTCTTCATCAATCACGTTTTCGTCTGGACCTGTTCCAAAAGGAATCATGTAACAAGGAACATTCGGAAGGGTGTAAAGAATTTCACGGATGGCCGTTTCTTTTTCTTCCAATTCTAGTTCTAGTCCTTTGGTTTTTTCTTTGATTTCGACTGTTTCAGCTTTCAAAACGTTTGCCTCAGCAGCTTTTCCGTTCTTGAACAAATCGCCAATTTCCCGCGCAATTTGGTTGGCACGCGCCAATAAATTATCCAAATCGCTTTGGTTTTTCTTGCGTTCATCATCCAGCGCAATGATCGAAAGTACCTTTTCACGAGCGTCGAGATTGTTTCGTTTTGAGAGGCCAGCAATTACTTCCTCAGTATTTTCGCGGAGATATGGAACTTGCAACATGAAGTTTGACTTTTTTGAAAGCGCAAAATTAAAGCTATCCAATTCGTTTCAATGATTTTATTTCACAATTTTTAGCAACTGATTGATTTCATAGATTTGTAGATCATGTTAAAGGAGCTGAAAAACGTATTAGTGATTCTATTATTCGTTTGTGGCACTTTATCAAATGCTCAAATATTCACTTCCTGCAATTCATCGTTTGCATATCCAGATAGCGGAATAAATTATTTGCCCAACTTACTTGAAGAATTCGAATTGGAAGTAGATCCACAATTCTTTGTTTCTGTAGATCTTACAGATGTCCAAATTGCGACAGGTGATACCTTACGTTTTTTTGACCCTACATTTCCTAATCTTCCTCCTTTGGCAGTCATTACTTCAGGTCAAGGACCGCAGTCTCTGTCATCCTTTAGTAATCGACTGAAATATCAATTTACCTCCGATTCATCAGAAGAATCAAGTGGTTTCGATTTCACGATCAAATGCAATCAAGCTTTGAATTTCAGCCTTTTGTTGCATCAAGACTCACTTTGCGCCGTAAGCGAACTCTCATTTATTACCGTATCAGAATTTCCTCCAACCCCATCTTACTTTCTGATATTTCGCTCAGCTGCAGAGTTTAGCGACACTTTAACTGTTGATTTCGTAAACGACACATCTTCAATTCTGTTGCCTGAAATTCTCCCACCTGGAAATTGCACTGTTTATTTTTTGCCAAGCGATTCCATTTGGCAACCGCTGCGAGATTCGGCAACATTTTACATTCATCCACCAACTGAAATTCCAACCATTGTTGGAGACTCCACTTTTTGCGCTGCGCCCACTTGGATGCAAAGTTCAATTGATGGAAATCTGCAATGGTTTGTAAACGATACCTTGGTTCCTGGAGCCCAATCAAGCTTTTTCGAAGTCACAGAGCCAGGCGTTTATCAGCTCCAAAATTCTGGCGTTTGTGGTGTTGTATTGTCATTGCCATTTACACTTTTACAGCTTCAGCTTCCCCCGGCGCCATTGCTTACGCCCATTGGTTTGCAGCAAATATGTGTAGGCACAGAACTATCTGCTTCATGGGTGGCTGAAACAGATTCAATTACTTGGATTTTCGATGGAACTGCGCTGAACCAGCAATCCGAAAATCTCCAACTTTCCGCCGTAGGCGCTTATGTGATAGAATCGATTAACCAATGTGGTTCTTCATTTTCGGATACTTTGTGGATAGAAAATCTGTTCCCGCCTGCGCCACCTGAAATTCAAGCGGATGGACCACTTGCTTTTTGCCAAGGAAACGATGTTGTGTTTTCTATCGAAGCTCTGCCTCAAACGGTTATTGCATGGTTCGAAAACAATCAGCCACTGAACCTTACTGGAAATTCAATCACAGTGAATGAAGCAGGCACTTATACAGTCGAATTAACCAATAGCTGCGGAACTGTATCAAGTGTAAATTCACCGTCGGTGGTGATTCAAGAAAATCCGCCGATTCCTGTAATTACGCCTGCCGGTCCCACCGAACTCTGCGAAGGAAATACGGTTGTTTTGGCTGTAGATCTTCCTGCTAACGCTAGTTTTTCCTGGTACCAGAACGGACAATCGCTAAACAACAGCAACGAAATTTTACAGGTTACGGAGTCGGGAAATTATACCGCTATCGCGGAAAACAACTGCGGAACTGCTGCCGCGATCAATTCGATTCCGGTGCTCATCAATCCTTTGCCGGAGATTCCTCTGCTTTTCGCCCAGGGAAACCCATTCTTGTGTAATGGAAGTTCGGTGCTTGTTGCAACCACTCCTCAAAATGGCGTTACTTGGCAATGGAAGCGCAACGGAAACAATGTTTCATCCAGTACCAACAGCGTACTTGTTTCTCAAGCAGGTGTTTACACGCTTACAGTGTCGAATGGATGTGGTATAGCAACTTCTTCCAATCAAATAGATGTTTCTTCGGGTGCTGCTCCGGTTTTGCCCAATATTCAAGTAACTGGTGCGACTTCTTTTTGCGAAGGCTTATCGGTGACGCTTACCACAACACCGCAAAATGGCGTTCTGATCGAATGGCTTAGAAATGGTTTCCCCAGCGGATTAACCGGCTATCAAGTGCAAGCCACCGAAGCAGGAGTTTACACAGTTCGGGTTTCGAATGCTTGCGACACGCTGTTTTCAACGCAATTCACCAATGTTGTGGTTTTTCCACTTCCTCCTGTAGAAACTATCGTTTACAGCGGTTCATTGAATAGGTGCGAGGGCGATAGTCTTTTACTTACTGTGAATCCACTCAGCAATGTGAGTTACCAATGGAAGCGAAATGGAGTGGTTTTCGGTCCGAATGCACCCCAAGTAACTGTTTTTGAGGAAGGTTTATATCAGATTTCTTTAGCAAACAGCTGTGGGTCGACTTTGTCGGAAAATAGCCTTTACCTCAATGTGGACTCGTTGCAACCAATACAACCTGAAATAATTGCACAGCCAGGTCCTGCACTTTGTCCTGGTGGATATGTATTGCTCAACGCTCCACCTGTAGATTTTCAAGAGTACACTTGGTATCTCGATGGGAGCTTATTAGATGGCTTCAATGGTCCGGTTTTACAGGCCACCGAATGGGGAACATATTCTGTTCAAAGTGGCAATGCCTGCGGAATTTCGGGCGTTTCGGGTGGTGTAACCTTGGGGCCTGGCGATCCTCCTCCACCATTTGATTTGTATTCTAATGGTGATCTCACCGAGTTTTGCAGCAACGATAGTTTGTTTATTACTGCTCAAGTGCCGTTTGGCGTTTCGGTTAGGTGGTTTTTGAATGGAGATTCATTGATTGAAGGGCCTTCTCAAATTGCTGCACGTTTGCCTGGAATTTACACCGCCAATGCTTGGAATGGCTGCGGCGAAGCTCTTGCAAACGACACTTTGAATCTGACAACTATCGAAGCTCCAGAAGTTCCTGTGATTACCGAAAATAATGGAGTTTTAAGCTGTTCTGCCATCGAATCGGTTTCGTGGCTCGATTCATCTTTACAACCAATTCTTGGAGCAACAACCACGAGCTATCAGCCAGCTCCAATCAATGCGACCTATTTTGTGCGCGTTACAGCCGAAAATGGATGTTCAGAGATTTCTGCACCGTATGATTACATAATTGATGGTATTGAAATCATCGATGATCGATTCATGATATCACCAAATCCGGCTTCAGAAAAACTGTTGATCGAGACGAATAGGTTTGGTGATGAGCTTTCCATTTTCAACCTGACGGGGCAAACGGTTTGGCATCGGAGCACAAAAAATCAGGCTGGAAATATATTGATTTATGTTTCAGAAATGCCTGCAGGACTTTATTTTGTTCGCCTCGGAAGCGCTGTGAAACCTTTGGTAATTCAGTAAATCTGGTTGAAAAAAGCATCCAAGATCAACGAGTGGTACGATGCTTCATTTTTTGGTTACTTTTGCGCCACTATGATCCAACCTGACCAAATTACAGCATTGGATGATCGCCTGGATGCGTTAAGGAGGCATCTTTGACGTCGATCGTAAACTTGCTGAAATAGAATTCGAAGAGCGCGCAACTACTGCTCAAGACTTTTGGGACAACCCCGAAATTGCTGAAAAAAAGCTCAAACAGATCCGAGACAAGAAAGTGTGGACTGATGGTTTCAAGAAGGTTTATGCCGGATTGGAAGACCTTAAGGTTATCGTTGACTTTTACAAGGAAGATGGAGCAACTGAAGCAGAAGTTGATCAACAGCATCAATTGGTTTTAGTTGATCTTGAAGAGCTCGAGTTTAAAAATATGCTTTCGGGCAAGGAAGACAACCTCAGTTGTGTTCTTACGATTAACTCTGGAGCAGGCGGTACAGAAAGCTGCGACTGGGCTTCGATGTTGTTTCGGATGTATAAAATGTGGGCCGAAAAACGCGGCTACAAGATCACCGAAGTCGACTTTCAAGATGGCGATGTAGCAGGGATTAAATCTGCTACCATTCAGATTGATGGTGAGTTTGCATTTGGTTACCTCAAGGGCGAAAGTGGTGTTCACCGTTTGGTGCGTATTTCACCTTTCGATTCTAACGCACGCCGACACACTTCTTTTGCATCAGTTTATGCTTATCCGTTGATCGACGATACGATTGAGATTCATATCAACCCTGCCGACATTGAATGGGATACATTCCGTGCAGGTGGTGCAGGTGGACAGAACGTAAACAAGGTTGAAACAGCGGTTCGATTGTTCCACAAGCCTTCTGGAATTATCATAAAAAACCAGGAAAGTCGTTCTCAGCTTCAGAACAAAGAAAAGGCAATGCAACTTTTGAAGTCTCAGCTTTTCGAAATCGAGATGCGGAAACGCCAGGAAAGTACAGCAGCCATCGAAGGTTCTAAGAAGCGCATTGAGTGGGGATCGCAAATCAGAAACTACGTTTTTCACCCCTACAAATTGGTGAAGGATTTAAGAACTGATATAGAGACTTCCGATGTTCAGGGTGTTATGGACGGCGATTTGGATCCATTCATCAAGTCGTATTTGATGGAATACGGATCGAATCCAACGGCGTAGGTAGGATAAAAGACTTTCTTTAAATATCGGAATTTCGATAGTTAACTATTGTTCTGAAATAGCGCGTGCAATTTTCTTTGAAGAATGCTTTTGTCAGGCAGATGTGTTTTATATTGAGAAACCATCGTTTTCGAGAGACTTCTGCTTAGGGAATATTCAACAACTTCTTTGTCTTTATCCTTACAAAGCAGAACGCCGATGCTTGGATTTTCATTTGATTTTTTTACATCGCGATCTAAAGCTTCAAGATAAAAATTTAGTTGTCCTAGATGGTCGGGTTTGAATTTATCGGCTTTTAATTCAAATGCAACTAAGCATTGAAGCTCTCTATGATAGAATAGAAGATCAATATAAAAGTCACTATTACCTACCTGAATTTTGAACTCTTCTCCAATAAAAATGAAATCTTTTCCAAGCTCTAGGATAAAATTTTTCATTTGCTTTACTAGGCCATTTTGTAATTCAACTTCACTATGAGAATCCGGAAGGTTGAGGAACTCAAAAACTTAATCATCTTTAAAAGTATCAGTTAGTTCATTGCTAGGTAACTGCTTTCCTTGATTATTAATTGACTTAATCATCATTGATCTTTCAAAAAGGCTTGCAGAAATTTGACGGTCAAGCTCTCTCTTACTATAGTTTTCGCGCCTTGTAAGTTGTAAGTAAAACTCAATCTCCTCAATTGATTTGCACCTTGAAAAAAGGAGCATATTATTCGTCCAACTAATTTCTCTCACCACTGGTGAGAGTTTTGGAAATCTTTTATAAGTCTCATAAAATTGTCTCATCCTCCAGATGTTTTTATTGGAGAAGCCTTTTAATGCAGGTTCGTTTTTTTGAATGAATTTTGCCAATTCATCTACAACTGAAGCGCCCCATTCTGAGTTTTCAATTTTCTTACTTATGTATTCTCCAATATTCCAATACAGATGAATAAGTTCTGAATTCACTGCCTTTATAGCATTGAACCTTGATTGTTTTATCAATTGAATTACATCTACAAATCTATCGTCCATTTGGATATACTATTGTAGCGAATTTAAACTTAAGCCTAGAAAACCAGATCAAGTGTTTGTAAATCGTAAAGCTTAGACGCAATTGCGACAGCAAAAGATCAATTAGTACAATTCATTCTTATTGCATTGTTTGAAAAAGTATAATGCTAAATTTTAAAAAGAATACAATGAACTGTTATGAATTTAAATAGGGTGTCTACTTACTAAATCTTGAAGAGATTTTGGCAGATGTTTTTACTCCTTCGGAGGATAAACTTCCTTGATCGATCGATATCCTTCAAAGAGCCCGAAGAGTGTAAAATTTCCTGACGGACTTGTAATGCTTTCCCGAGGAAGATTTCCATCCAATGTGAGGCAGATGAAGTTTCCTGGTTGCTGGAACTTGAACAATGAAATCGGGCGTGCCTGACCAGAAAATGGGAAGGTTTTAAATTTCCATGCAATGGTTTTCCCAATTAAATCTGCATGGGCTGAATCTGAGTCGGTGATTTGTACTAAGCCTGTGTAAGAATTCTGAAAGCCATAGTTTGTGGTGTATGGTTCGCTTCCTCCAAGCACTTTGCCAACTACCGAAAATGTGTCGATCTCATCGTTAACGGTGTAATACCAAGGATAACCAACGTAAGTGCTGGTGCTATCTACCGAAGGTTTCCAGAAATCACCTGGATCTTCGCCAACCAAAAAGGGCTGGTAACAAACACGCACATCGTAGTTCCCGTTGGGCAATCCTGGGAAAACATGGCTGGCTTTTACATCCGAATCGTATTGCAATTTGTCGTTAACGCTGTGCCAAAATTCTCGACGTTCACCGGGAGCAAGTTTCAGAGTTTCATGACCGAACATGGATGAACGAATCACCATATTTAAACTATCCGATTCGTAGTATGTAATACGTCTGTCGCGGTCGTAAAGCGAAACAGTGAGTAATTTCCTGCCAGTATTTTGGTGGGTTGGCCACTTGAGCTTTAATGTGTCGTGGTGATGATTTTCCAAGACCAATTTAAACCTGAGTAACTCTTTGTCGGAGTCGAGAAAGCCTGGTGCATTTACCACCGACCAAGTCAATCTTCCTAGATCGAGAGTATAGCGCAACTTGGTATCGTTGGCAATGTGTCGATCATTTTGCGCCTCAATTTCACAGCTGTATTCGAACGATTTCAGCATGCTGCCATCGTCTTTGAGAAAATACTTGAGAATCGGTTTTTCGGTGTAACGGCGCAGAAAATACAAGCATCGCCAAGACCTTCCATGCTGAATGGTGATCCGATAGTGTTGATATCCAATCGTTTTGTTGCTTACCAGAACGATGTCTGTCCAGCCGGGCCAAATGGAAATATGCACTCCACAAGAGTCGCCAACGATGCGCGATAGGTTCGATTGTTTTCCGAGCCAGTCTACCAATCTGCCAGTTGCAGATTGTTTGGGATGTAAAAATCTGGTTCTATGAAATTGTCGAAGTTTCCTTTTTACGATTCTTCTCATCTGCCGCACATTTCCATTTTCGATGGCATGATGAAACCGCTTCGCCGAAAATCCTTTAGGAGGGAGTCCAAGGTTATGCTCTTCGGCTTTCGTTGGCGCCAGAACAAGTAGAAAGAAGAATAGCAGGAGAATTCGCATAAAAAAACCGAAGTAAATGTACTCCGGTTTTATGTTGATATATAGAGGAGGCTCAGAAGAACCTTTATTTTTCAAGTGCCAATGGATGTGCGAGGTTTTTATATTCTTTGAGATCCATTTTAATTGAACCAACAACTACTTCAGCTTGCAGTCTCACAGGAACGCGGTTGAGGTCGTCGCTGATCCACATCGTGAGATCTTCTTCTTCTTTAAATACCCTGCCTTGTTGGGTGATTGGATGCATTTTGATACATCTGATTTTTCCAACCTTGGTTTTTACTGTTTCCCGCCCCACAATTTTCACTTTCAGTGGAAAGAGTTCTTCATCGAAAAAGGTGGTCAAAGTGATTGTTTTACCAGGTTCAACTACACCAAAATCGGCGTTTCGAGCAAAGTAAAATGCTGAAAGAATATCGTGAGTGAAATCGGGAATACTAAAAACTTTGTTCTTGGCATTCCTTGGAACATCTGTACCATCACGCTGAACAGTTACGTCTTTGCGGGTATGGTTGAACATGTATTCTTGATTGATGATAAATCCACCTTCATTCACCTTGCGGATAAAATACTGTGGGAGGAGTGTTTTTTCGTCTACGAATGAATCGTAACGATCGCGAACTTTAAAAAACCAGTCGAACGTGCTTCGTGAACTGCCTGTACCAACGAGATGATAGGTTGGTTGATTATTGAATTTCACCGCGTCTTGTGCTACCGAGATATTGGCATCACCGGCATCGATGAAGCCGTAGTGAACGCGGTAGGTGAGCGATTCTCCGCGCTTAAAGGCGGAATAAGGCATTAGTTTTTGACCGAAGGTGCCTGCTGAGGCAAAAGAGAGCATCAGCATGAGCATTGATGCACGTTTCATAATGGTTTGATTTGTTTGGCCGAAATCAAACGTTATGCCACGCCTCGAAATTGTGCTGAATTACTTCCAATCGATTTGAAAAATCTCCTGAATTTCTTGAAGCAACAGTTTTTCTACTTCTTGGAAATCAACAACTTGTTCTGGAATTTCTCGCTGTATGCTGGTAACGTCTTTGTCTTTAATTCCACAAGGAACGATATAGTCAAAGTATTTTAAGTCGTTCACCACATTCAAAGCAATTCCATGCATCGTAACCCAGCGGCCACATTTTACGCCCATCGCGCAAATTTTTCGGGCAGTAGGTTTTTCGGCTTCTATCCAAACTCCTGTGTAACCTGGGTAGCGACCAGCTTCAATGCCCAATTTATCGAGCATCCGAATTACTGCTTCTTCGAGGTTTCTCAGATACAAATGAATATCAGTAAAGAAATTCTCGAGATCTAAAATCGGATAAACCACCAACTGTCCCGGCCCATGGTGGGTGATGTCGCCACCGCGGTTGATCTTATGAAAAGTAGCTCCGATGTCTTTAAGTTGCTCTTCGTTGAGCAATAGATTTTCGTCGGATCCACTTTTCCCTAAAGTGTAAACCGGTGGATGCTCGCAAGTAATAAGGTAATTTGATGTTGGGTGTTGCAGCTCGTTCTGACGGTTAGCCATTTTCTGAGCCACAATTTCATCGAACAATTGTTGCTGATAATCCCATGCTTGTTGGTAATCGATCAACCCTGCACGGATAAGTTCCGTAGTTCGGTTTGGATCGGGATAGGTCATGCCAGTTTCGACATTTCAGATTTGAGGTGATTGATTACATTGATTTCTACAGCATCAAAATTGCGCTCAACCGATGCAAACCAAGAAATCCAGTCGCCCAAATGAATCCAATACATCATTCTTTCAAGTCGATTGGCTCCAACAGAATTGAGTTCCAACGATTTTCCGGCTCTGGTAGAAAGGATCTCCTGAACGATCTCCATCCGCTTTGCGGTACGGTAAAAATCGTCTTCATTTTTGAAGTACATCGTAGCAATCTTGGCATTTTTATCAGCCCAACCAACCAGTTCGTTGTGATTCATTTCTGGAAGCACGTGGTGCCAGCAAAGCATCTTCGCGTTTTCATTTAGTTGTTGTCTGAAACGAACACCAATGCCTTCATATCCGCTGCAGGTGTAAATAATTGGGAGAGAATATGCAATCGACTTTGCCAATGCTTCACCTTCGGAAAGGAAATGGCTTTTGTGCGAAACCATATAATTCATAGCATTTTCGACGCTTGACAGGGTGTTGTTCAACCAGCCGTAATGCTCAAAAATCCCCAGTAATTGAACTAAAGAATATCCCAAGCAAGCTCTTGGTGGGTTCCCTCCGGGGATAATTAATGCATCAAGATTGTTTTCGGCAGCAAGTTTCGCCACTGTGCCTCCCGAGGTGATGCAAATAATCATGCATCCTTTTTGAAGTGCCTGATGGAAGGTTGCTAAAGTCTCTTCTGTTTCGCCAGAATAGGATGAAACGATGACCAAAGTGTCTGCAGAAACCCATGATGGAAGCGAATACTCCTTGCACACATACACTGGCATGGATCCTTCAAAGGCAGAAAGTTCTGCAACGATTGTTCCTCCAATACCCGATCCTCCAAGACCAGAAACAACCACTTGAGTTGGCGTAGTTCTAAGAGGCTTTAGTGATGCTGATTTAAAAATATTAAGAGCCTCCTGAAGTTGAGCAGGAAAAGTATCAATCAAATCTTTCATCAAAGTATTCATGGGCAATAACTGAGCAATAGTGGGATGCAAAAGTACAACGCGACACCGCATTTTTATTCACTGTGTTTTGAAAGCCTATCGCCATTCATTGTAAGTCGCTGATAATTAGGAAGGGAGTAAAATAATTTAATGTTCTTGTAACAAATTACATGGCCTGTGACACTAAGGAGTAAACACCCACAAACGCGATACCTTTTAAACTCCCCACACGATGAAATCTTTGCTTTTAATCACCGCTCTTTTATTCAACGTAGCTGCATTTTCAAATGAAGTGAGCGACGGAAAAAAATCTAATAAACTGCAGGCTGCAAAAACAGAATTAAAAAGTTTGTTCGATGCCAGTAAGCCATTCACCAAAGGAACTGTAGTTGCTTTAATAGCATTTGATGCAGAAGGCAAGGGCACAATCAAAGAAATTGATTCAAGTGATGAATCGCTCCGCCTTTTGGTAGAGAAGAAAATTGCATCGAAATCTTTTAGAAACATAAAAAACGAAACCATTCGCTTAGCGGTTGATTTCAGAAAGTAACACTCCGTAGTTCTTTATATGGTCCACGTAGGCCCGTCTTCAGGAGTGGAGACGGGCTTTTTTATGCAGAAATGATAAATCATTCAAAGGCAATTAAGAATATTTAACACATAAGCATGTTTGCATTAGTTGTTTTTCTACTTTTGCACCGCGATTCAAGAGCCCTTGAAAACTATGTCAGATTCATCAGGAAAAACACGAATTACCCGTTTCATTGCACAGATTTTTACATTGATTCTTCTGTTCAGTGGTTTTTCGTCGAAAGCCAGCGATAATTCCGGAGCATCATTCGACCCGGGAAAAATGATTACCGAACACATCAGCGATGCCCACGATTGGCATCTTTGGGGCCACACGCACATTCCACTTCCAGTAATTCTTTACACAGATAAAGGTTTCGAAGTGTTTTCATCGAATCAGTTTCGCAACCACGATACTCACGCTTTTCAAGATTATGCGGGTAAGCATTACACTTATCGTTTAGAAGATGAAAAGATTCATGTAGTATCGAATGGAGAAGTAGACCACAACTTCCAAGGTACTTTGTTGGATGTATCTATCACCAAAAACGTATTAACCATTTTCATCGTTTCGGCGATTATGGTGTTTGTGTTCTTATCTGTAGCTGGTACATACAAGAAACGTATTGGTATGGCTCCGAAAGGAATTCAAAGTTTCGTAGAGCCTATCATCATTTTTATTCGCGACGATTTGGCTAAGCCTGCCATCGGAAAGAAGTATGAGAAGTTCATGCCATATTTATTGAGTGTATTCTTCTTTATCTGGATTGCGAATCTTCTTGGACTCGTTCCAGTGCTTCCAGGTGGAGCGAACCTTACAGGAAATATTGCTGTAACACTTACTTTGGCAGTAATTACTTTCATCATTACAACCATTAACGGTAACAAACATTACTGGGGGCACATCTTCGCGATGCCTGGTGTACCACCTTGGGTTTTGATCATCCTTACTCCGATCGAAATCTTGGGGATGTTCCTTCGTCCGTTCGTATTGATGATTCGTTTGTTCGCAAACATCTCTGCAGGTCACATTATCGCTTTAGCGTTCTTCTCTTTGATTTTCATCTTTGGTAAAGGTGGAGAATCGGTTGGAGCTGGAATGGGCGTAGGTGTTGCCAGTTGGTTATTTACAGTATTCATGATGTGTCTCGAATTGTTAGTTGCTTTCCTTCAAGCATACGTATTTACATTGCTTTCTGCGGTGTATTTCGGAGCTGCTGTTGAGGAAGGTCATCACCATGAAGAGCATCATGCTGAACACGCTCACTAATTTGAATTTTGTTTAACCCTTAATAATAAGTACAATGACTTCAATTCTTCTTGATGGTACTCTAGGTCTCGGTTACGGTCTTGCTGCACTTGGTGCTGGTTTGGCTGCTGTAGGTGCTGGAATGGGTATTGGCCGCATCGGTGGCAGTGCTCTTGAGTCAATCGCTCGTCAGCCTGAAGCTGCTGGTGATATCCGCGCAAACATGATTCTTACTGCCGCTCTTGTTGAAGGTGCAGCCTTCTTCGCGATGGTAGTTGGTCTTCTCGTTACCTTCAAATAGTATTCATTGCATTAACTACCGGAGCTGCGGTTGGCATCTTCGGTAGTTTTTTCAGGTTAAACAATTCACTGCAACGTTTTTTATCAAGCTATGAAACTTGTAACCCCCGATTTAGGACTCGTTATATGGATGTCGTTAACATTCTTAACCGTCCTTTTCCTTCTGAGCAAATTTGCTTGGAAGCCGATCTTGAAAATGATCAAGGATCGCGAAGAAAGCATCGAAGGCGCCCTTCAAAGCGCTGAAAAGGCTAAACAAGAAATGGTTCGTCTTCAGTCGAACAACGAAAACCTTCTTCGCGAAGCGCAAATTGAGCGTGAAGCTATGTTGAAGGCTGCTCGTGATGCCAAAGATGCCATGATCCACGAAGCGAAAGCTACAGCGAAAGCAGAAGCAGACCGTATGATTGCATTGGCACGTGAAGCCATCAACAACGAAAAGCAAGCTGCTGTTACCGAATTGAAAAATCAGGTAGCACAATTGTCGCTTCAAGTGGCTGAAAAACTCATCCGTGAGCAACTCAGCAGCGACGAAAAACAAAAAGAACTTGCCAACAAACTGGTTGCTGAGCTTAAATTGAACTAAATCCCGCCATGCAGGAAACTAAAGCCGCCATCAGATATGCCCGCTCGTTGTTCAGTTTAGCGATTGAACGCAATGAGTTGGAGCCGGTGAGTGAAGACATGATTCTCATCTCTAAAACGATTGCTGAAAACCGCGATCTAGCAGTGATGTTGAAAAGTCCGATCATTAAATCCGACAAGAAAGTTACTGTTATTCGCCTCGTTTTTGAAGGTAAAATTGGCACAACGACTTCAGCGTTTCTCGATCTAATCATCAAGAAGCGTAGAGAAATGTATATCGAAGACATTGCTCGTCAGTTTGTTATTCTTCACTTAGAAAATAATGGTGTTGAAGAAGCTGTGGTAATTACTGCACACAAAATCGACGATGCCTTCAGAGCTAAAGTAATTGCTTTGGTAGAAAAGAGTACCGGTAATAAAGTCGTACTTGAAGAGAAAGTTGATCCGAATGTTTTGGGTGGATTTATCCTTCGTTACGGCGACAAGCAAATCGACACTTCATTGGAGCGCGAATTCCAACTCCTCAGAAGAGAATTCAACAAAAACCTTTACGTAAAAGATTATTGATCAAACGTGGCCTCGCCACTCAACTATAAGCAATCATGGCTGAAATCAAACCTGCAGAAGTTTCTGCGATTCTCAAGCAACAACTTTCCGGTTTTACAACCGAAACGCAACTCGAAGAAGTGGGCTCCGTGCTCCAGGTAGGTGACGGTATTGCCCGTATCTACGGTTTAAACAACGTACAAGCTGGAGAGCTCGTGGAGTTTGCCAACGGTCTTCAAGGTATCGTATTGAACCTCGAAGAAGACAACGTAGGTGCGGTATTGCTTGGTACTTCTAACAATATCAAGGAAGGCGATGTAGTTCGTCGTACAAACCGTATTGCTTCTATCAAAGTTGGTGAAGGAATGGCTGGTCGTGTTGTAAACACAGTAGGTGAGCCAATCGACGGTAAAGGTCCAATTGCTGGCGAGTTGTACGAAATGCCATTAGAGCGTAAGGCTCCAGGTGTTATCTACCGTCAACCAGTAAACGAGCCACTTCAAACTGGTATCAAAGCAATCGATGCGATGATTCCTATCGGTCGTGGTCAGCGTGAGTTGGTTATCGGTGACCGCCAAACTGGTAAAACAGCGGTGTGTATCGATACGATCCTCAACCAAAAAGAATTTTATGATGCAGGCGCTCCAGTATTCTGCATCTACGTTGCAATTGGTCAGAAAGGATCAACTGTTGCGAATATCGTGAAGACGCTTGAAGAAAGTGGCGCAATGGCCTATACCATCGTTGTAGTGGCTACTGCATCAGATCCTGCTCCAATGCAATTCTACGCTCCATTTGCAGGTGTTGCAATTGGTGAGTACTTCCGTGATACTGGTCGTCCGGCATTGATCGTTTATGATGATTTGTCGAAGCAAGCGGTTGCTTACCGTGAGGTATCTCTTCTTCTTCGTCGTCCTCCAGGACGCGAGGCTTATCCTGGTGACGTATTCTACCTTCACAGCCGTCTTCTTGAGCGTGCTGCTAAGATCAATGCAACAGATAGTATCGCTCAAGCAATGAACGATCTTCCAGAGTCTATCCGTCACTTAGTAAAAGGTGGTGGATCTTTAACAGCTCTTCCAATCATCGAAACACAAGCAGGTGACGTATCTGCATACATTCCTACCAACGTAATTTCTATTACCGATGGTCAGATCTTCCTTGAGTCGAATCTTTTCAACTCTGGTGTTCGTCCAGCGATCAACGTAGGTATCTCTGTATCTCGTGTAGGTGGTAACGCGCAAATCAAGTCGATGAAGAAAGTTGCTGGTACCTTAAAAGGTGACCAAGCACAGTACCGCGAACTTGAGGCATTTGCTAAGTTCGGTTCTGACCTTGATGCAGCTACTAAATTCGTACTCGACAAGGGTTCACGTAACGTGGAAATCCTTAAGCAACCGCAGTACACCCCTTTCAAGGTAGAAGATCAAGTGGCAATCATTTACGCAGGAACCAAAGGTTTACTTCGTAGTGTGCCTGTGAACAAAGTAAAAGAGTTTGAAGCATCTTACTTATCGGTTCTTCGCGCTCAATACGCAAGCACTTTGGCCGATTTGAAAGCTGGAAAATACACCGACGAAATCACCGCAGTACTTGATAAAGTAGCGCGCGAAGTTTCATCTACCTACACTAATTGATTTCAACCTTTTTCATAGCATCCAATGCCTAATCTTAAGGAAGTCCGTAATAGGATCGTTTCGGTAAGCTCTACACAGCAAATCACCAGCGCCATGAAAATGGTGTCGGCCGCTAAGCTACGTCGTGCTCAGGATGCGATTGTCCAGATGCGCCCGTATGCTGAAAAGCTACAGGAAATTCTGGGGAATCTCAGTTCAAGTGTCGATGCAAGCGAAGGCGGAGCTTACTCGGTTCAACGTGATCCGAAAAAAGTGCTAGTTGTAGCAATTACATCTAACCGCGGACTTGCAGGAGCATTCAACAGCAACGTGCTGAAAGCTTGCAAACTTCTTACAACTACCGATTACGCTGATCAATTTGCTGCAGGTAATGTTTCATTCCTAGCTATTGGTAAAAAGGCCGCCGATTATTTCCCACGCAACAATATGCGTTTGGTGAGCAGTCACAATTCTGTATTCGATGGTTTAACATTCGATAAGGTTGCTACTGTTGCTCAACAGATCATGGATGCTTTCGTGGCAGGTGAATTCGATCGCGTAGTTTTGGTCTACAACCGTTTCAAAAATGCAGCAGTTCAGATCACTACAACTGAGCAGTTTCTTCCGGTTGTTCCAACTGCAAAAGATGAGAACGTAAAGACTTCTGCAATCGACTACATCTTCGAGCCGAACAAATCGAGCATTGTGTTGGAATTGATTCCTAAGTCGTTGAAAATTCAGATCTTCAAAGCAGTTCTTGATTCGCATGCTGCAGAACACGGTGCACGTATGACAGCCATGAACAAAGCAACCGATAACGCGAAGGAAATGTTAAAAGAACTTCGTTTGTCTTACAACAAAGCACGTCAGGCAGCCATTACCAACGAAATCCTCGAGATTGTTGGTGGTGCAGAAGCCTTGAATGGATAATAATTTCGCATCGTCCTATTTGGACATTGTTCAAAGCGCATCTTCAGAAATGGGGATGCGCTTTTTGTTTACCCTAAAAGTGTTCAGATACTCTACAGTTCAAGGCTTCATTTAAGATGCTCTTCTTCAGATTTATGCACAAAAAAACCTTGTGAAGACTCTGATGGACCTTGTGATGCTAGATCTTCGTGTTCTTGGTTGGTCGTTTCAGCGTCCATAAAATTCTACAATGCAAGTTAAGGAAACCTTGTTGAAACGAAGCGACTATTCTGATTGGTTGGATTTGGCTTCCGTGGTAGTCTCGTGGATGCTTTCCAACAATTCTTCTATACTTTGAGCTTTCGCATCAGAATATTCGCCAATCTTCGATCGGTGTAGTTTCGCTAAGTAGGCTCCTGAATTGAGCGCTAATCCAAAATCACGCGCTAATGAGCGAATATAAGTTCCTTTTGAGCAGGCAACTCTAAAATCAACTTCAGGCAATGCAATTCGGGTGATTTCGAACTCCGTGATCTCGATTCTCGACGTTTTCATTTTCACTTCCTTGCCAGCACGAGCCAACTCATAAGCACGCTCGCCATCGATCTTTTTAGCAGAAAAAACTGGCGGTTCTTGGTCATGTTTTCCAATAAAATTCTTCGCAACATCAGCAATCATTTCTTCCGTGATATGTTGGGTTGGAAAGGTATTATCTACTTCCTTTTCCAAATCGAAAGAAGCCGTTGATGCTCCCAGAAAAAATGTTCCGGTGTATTCCTTTGGCATACCTTGGAACTGATCGATCTTTTTGGTCATCTTTCCAGTGCAGATCAGCATTAAGCCAGTTGCCAAAGGATCTAGCGTACCTGCATGTCCAACCTTAAGCGACATCCGTTTCAAACGGAACTTCTTTTCCAAGGCAAAACGCACCTTGTTCACGAGGTCGAAGGAAGTCCAACCAAGTGGCTTATTGATTAACAGGAGTTTACCGGTGTGATAAGGTGTTTCGGTCATGCAATCGAAAGATCGACGCCAAGCGCCATGAGCAATAAGATGATTAACCCGGCAGCAATTCTGTACCAACCGAATATTCTGAAGCCGTGCTTGGTGAGGAATCCAATAAAGAATCGGATTGCCAGCATCGCCACAATGAATGCGACTGCATTACCAAAAACGAGTAATCCTATGTTATCTGTAAGGATTTTGGGATCTCCTTTGAGGAACACTTTGAGCAATTTGTATCCTGAAGCTGCTGCCATGGTTGGCACTGCGAGGAAGAAGGAAAATTCGGCTGCATTTTTACGGCTGATGCCTTGCGTTAAACCTCCGATAATTGTTGCTGCTGATCTTGAAACTCCTGGAATCAGTGCGATACACTGGAAAATTCCGATGATAAATGCTTTTGGATAAGTGATCAAGACATCATCCGCATGTCGATTTGGATCGTCGAGCGCTTCCTCGTAGGTAACTGGTGCAGATTTAAACCAATCATCCACTTTGAGCAGCAGAACTCCGCCAAAAACGAGGGTTATGGCCACTACGGTTGGACTTTCAAGCAGGCTGTCGATGGCATCTCCGAGCAACAATCCCGCGATAGCGGCTGGAATAAAAGCAATGATGAGTTTGTAATAGAAATCGAGGCTTTTGAGAAAGCGTTTCCAATACAATACCAGCACAGAAATGATGGCTCCGAATTGAATATTGACTGTGAAGAGCTTCACGAATTCATCGGATGGCACGCCCATCAAAGCTTGTGCAATGATCATGTGGCCGGTGGAGGAAACGGGAAGAAATTCAGTTAAGCCTTCCACCAAAGCGATGATGAAGGCTCCAAACCAACTCATGAAACTTAATTCTTGGGTTTGTACATGATAGCTACCACTTCGATTGCGAAGCCAAGCAGAACCACAATAGGAGCAACGGTAATGCGCTGTGTGGAGAATATTTCCGGATTGAAGACATTAGGATCTTTTGATCCACCGCCCATCATTAGGAGGAATCCAATAAAAATAACAGCCAGTCCAGCCAGCATTAGTTTGAAATTCATTGGCCCGAAAACGAAGCCTTTGTTGTTGTCCTTTTCTGTACTCATAGTGGCGCTTAATAGAGTGAATCGGTTTTGAGATTCAGGTATTTGCGGACTGCAAAGAAAGTACAAATCCACGATAAAATAATCCCTCCCAAAACAACCGAACCTGCCAAAATACCAAGCCATTGGAAATCGCGGATTTCTTTGAGACCTAAAATTCGATTTTCGGCGATGATGAGTGTTCCGGCGAGAAGTAAAACAGCAATTAGTCCTCCGAGGAAGCCTTGTAAAATGCCTGTGGTGACAAACGGCCTGCGGATGAAACCAGTTGTAGCGCCAACGAGCAGCATGGTTTTGATCAAGAATCGTTTAGAGTAAATCGCCAAACGGATAGTGTTGTTGATCAAGGTTACTGCAATCAAGGTTAGCACTGCGCCAAAGGCAAGAAATACCCAACTGATTTTCTGGATGTTATCGATGATCTTGACAATCAGATTTCTTGGGTAACTCACTTGTTGCACCAATGGATTGGAAAGCCATTCTTTCTCGGTTTTGCTGAAATATGCTTCGTTGGCGAATTGGGGCTTGAAGTTGATGTCTAATGAAGCGGGTAGGGGATTGTACCCGAGGAAGTCGACAAAATCTTCACCCAGTTCCTTTTCGAAATCCTTGGCAGCTTGTTCTTTGTTGGTGTAAACTGAAGACTTCACGAACTCCCTTCTTGCCAATTCTTCCTTGAAAAGTAGGATTTGATTTTCTTCAACAGAATCGCGGAAGAAAACCGTAACCGTAAAGGATTCTCTTGTGAAATCGGTAAGCTTTCGCGCATTGATGAGCATCAAACCCATCAAGCCGAGCATGAACATTACCATGGTAATACTCACCACCGATGTGATGTAGGATGACCGAAGTCGTTTTTGGTTGAAATTCTTTTCGCCAGCCATAGTTAACAGGCAAATATAGCGATGTGAGATACCCTTTCATGAAAAACGAATTTGTTCTTTCAACATGGCTTTGAACAAAATGATAAGGTTATGATTTGCCTTGTTAACTTTGCGGCTGATTTTAAATATATACATGGAACCCAATTTCCGAGAAATCGCACAGAAGTGGCAAAAAACCTGGAAAACTTCAGGAATTTACAAGACTTCAATCGACCCAACACGCCCTAAATACTATGTTTTAGACATGTTTCCTTATCCATCAGGAGCTGGACTACACGTTGGGCATCCTCTCGGATATATTGCCTCCGATATTGTTTCACGATACAAACGATTAAAAGGCTTCAACGTTTTGCACCCAATGGGCTTTGATGCCTTTGGATTGCCAGCCGAACAATACGCCATCCAAACAGGGCGCCATCCGGCGGATACTACCGCAGAAAACATCGCTCGATACAAAGAACAGCTCGACAACATTGGCTTTTGCTACGACTGGAGCCGTGAAGTGAATACCTCCGATCCGAAGTATTACAAATGGACACAGTGGATCTTTCTGCAGCTTTTCAAATCTTGGTTCAATCTTGAAACACAAAAGGCAGAATCCATCCAATCGCTCATCGCGAAATTTGAAAATGGTGGAAGTGCAGTTGCCAAAGGAGCTTGCGGAGAACATGAAGCTTTTTCAGCATCTCAATGGATGCAATTCTCCGAAACCAAGCAGCGAGAAATTCTGATGCAGTACCGCTTGGCGTACCAAGATTATTCAACCGTAAATTGGTGTGAAGCACTTGGAACCGTTTTAGCTAACGATGAAGTGAAAGATGGTTTTAGTGAGCGCGGCGGACATCCAGTAGAAAAACGCAGAATGCGTCAGTGGTTTTTACGAATCACTGCTTATGCAGAACGTTTGTTGAACGATTTGGATGGCCTCGACTGGACCGATTCGATGAAGGAAATGCAGAGAAACTGGATTGGGAGGTCGGAAGGTGCAATGGTGCGGTTTGACCTCTCCCCCAACCCCTCTCCACAGGAGAGGGGGGCGTCATCAACTTTCACTTCAAAGGATTTAATAAGCGACCCTTCGGTTTCAAGGACTGATACAATAGAAAGTGGGGCGTCTCAAACAGGTCTAGTTCAAGAACTCCCAAGTCCATATCATCATACAACTCCGGAAATCTGGAATGCACTAATTTCAAAGGCGAAAGAAATGAGGTCAAACATGACCCCATCTGAAAAGCTACTTTGGGAAGAACTAAGAGGAGGAAGATCTGGGTTGAAGTTCAGAAGGCAGCATATTATCGATCGGTTTATTGTTGATTTTGTTTGCTTGTCGGCAGGAATCGTTATTGAGGTTGATGGAGAAATTCATAACGACCAAAAAGAACACGACGAAGGGCGAACAGTTGAGCTAAATCGGAATGGATTCCAAGTCGTTAGGTTTACGAATGAAGAAGTAAATTCTGATTTACATTCCGTTGTTGAACAAATCATTTTTGCTTGTGTGCAAAGGAAACTTTACAGTGAAATAGATTTCATTCAACTTGCAAAAGAAGATGAAGAGGGCTACTCAGCAACTCCCCCCTCTCCTCGTGGAGAGGGGCCGGGGGAGAGGTCAGATAAAGCTGATTTGATTTCAACAGATTCAGTTTTACTCTCCAGCCCTCAAAGTAATACTGCAACTCCCCCCTCTCCCCGTGGAGAGGGGCTGGGGGAGAGGTATATCGAAGTCTTCACCACCCGTCCCGATACCATCTTCGGAGTCGATTTCCTCACACTCGCGCCTGAACATGAATTGGTTGCCGAAATCACCACTGATGCGCAACGTGCTGAAGTGGAAGCATACGTGGGCACCGCTAAAAACCGCAGCGAGCGTGAGCGGATGGCAGATGTGAAGCGCATTTCTGGTGTTTTCACAGGTGCTTTCGCCAAGCATCCATTCACTGGAAACCCAATTCCGGTGTGGGTTGGAGATTATGTTTTGGCAGGATATGGTACAGGTGCTGTGATGGCCGTACCGGCTGGAGATCAGCGCGATTGGGATTTTGCGAAACACTTCAATATCCCGATTGCCGAAATTTTGGTAGATATCGACATCTCCGAAGCAGCCAATCCAACCAAGGAAGCAATCTTGAAAAATTCAGGTTTCCTCGACGGACTCACCGGTTATCAAGGAATTCGAAAAGCCATCGAAGAAATCGAAAAAGCAGGCATCGGAGCAGGCAAAGTGAATTACCGCTTACGTGATGCAGGGTTTAGCCGCCAGCGTTACTGGGGCGAGCCATTTCCTATTGTTTACCGTGAAGGCGCAGCTTTCGAGTTGGAAGATGGCCAACTTCCGCTAGAACTTCCAGTGATGGAAGACTTCCGTCCAACCGGACAACCAGAAAGCCCACTAGCAAAATCTGGCGATTGGCTCGAAGCCCCCGAAGGCAAACGTGAAACCGATACCATGCCTGGCTATGCAGGATCATCTTGGTATTTCCTTAGATACATGGATGCCAACAACGATGAAACCTTTGTAGGCAAAGAAGCTGAAGCCTATTGGCAGGATGTGGATTTGTACATCGGTGGAACCGAACACGCAGTTGGACACCTTTTGTATTCCCGTTTTTGGCAGAAAGTTCTGTTCGATTTAGGTCATGTAACTACCCATGAACCTTTCAGAAAACTCATCAACCAAGGGATGATCTTGGGAAGGTCGAATTTTGTTTATCGTGTTGGAGGTGACAATAAATACTTATCAGCAGACTTGCTCAAAGCTCATCCAGAGCTAAAAACTTCTGCGCTTCACGTGGATGTGAACATGGTGAAAAACGATATCCTCGACCAAGAAGCTTTTCGCAATTGGAGACCAGAATTCGCTGGTGCAGAATTTATCACCAACGCTGAAGGCAATTACGTTTGCGGCGTTGAGGTGGAGAAGATGTCGAAGTCGAAATACAATGTGGTAAACCCCGACGACATCATTTCAGAGTATGGAGCCGACACTTTGCGCTTGTACGAAATGTTCCTCGGACCTTTGGAGCAATACAAACCTTGGAATACCAACGGAATCGAAGGCGTTTACCGTTTCTTCAAGAAGCTCTGGAACCTTTTCTACAACGACCAAGGTGGATTGAAGCTTACCGATGATGCGCCTACTGAAAACGAGCTACGCACTTTGCACAAAACCATCCGAAAGGTGGAAGAAGACATTGAACGCTTCTCCTTCAATACTTCTGTGAGCACATTCATGATTTGCGTAAACGAATTGCACGATCTGAAGTGCAACAAGAAAGCTATTCTCAAGGATTTCCTTATCGTGCTTTCTCCTTATGCGCCGCATATTGCAGAAGAACTTTGGAGTGTTTGTGGCGAAACTTCTTCAATCATCAATGCAACTTATCCTGCTTGGAACGAAGCATTTATCAAGGAAAGTTCGGTGATGTATCCTGTTGCTTTCAATGGCAAAACGCGCTTTCAGATTACCGTTCCTGCCGATATGCCACAAGCAGAGGTTCAAGCGATCGCTTTGGCAAACGAAGAATCGCAAAAATGGCTCAATGGTGCCGCACCTAAAAAGGTGATCGTTGTGCCTGGAAGAATGGTGAATATTGTGATGTAAGCCTTTCTGAATCAGAGATTCTCTGCGCTTCGAACGTAACGCTCGGCTGGCAAACTGAAGTAATTAGCATTCAGTTGCTTTAGTCTCAAAGTGCCAATAAAATCTGGCGGAATAAAGGCATTTGGGTCGTTGAGGTCGTTGGTTTTCCCTTCCGGGGATGGCAGAACTGCAATAGTGTAACTTCCGGGTTTTCCATGTTTGCTGGTGCTGTACAAAAGTGTTTCAAGGCTGTAGGACCAAGAAATCACCACCTTCGACATGTTTGCTTCTCGGGTCGAAAGACATATTTTCTGCGCTCTATAGTTTTTGTGAAGCTCTTCCATGTAAGCGAATCGGTCTTCCATGAATCCGCTTTCCTTGTGGATGAACGTGAAGCTCTGGAAGAATACATAAACCACCAATCCGCCTTGCGCGACATTTATCCATTTGTTTTTCGAAAGATGCAGCTGTGTGAAAACCATCCATCCCACGAAAAAGGCCAAAGGCATGAAAGCCCGTTCCATCATCAAATTTGAATCTCCCGTGTGGTAAATCAACAAGGTGAAAAGCCAGAATCCAACCGTGAAAGCGACCATGAATAGGGCATTGAGGAATTTCTTTTCCCAGATCATCCAAATCAAGCCGATCACAAAAAGTTCACGGCAAACCCTGAAGGTGCTTCCAAATTTTTGCAGGAAATACACCAAGCTCCGGTTTTCATCCAAATGAAGTATAATCTGAGGAAAATCTCCAATGCGTGACAGGAACATGCCTTCGTATGAGGAGGTTTCGGTGGTGTTTACTTTGTAAAGACTCAGCACGGCAATAACCACCAAAAAGAAATAGGGTTCTGGTCGGCGAAGGTCTTTTACAGTAATCCAAAAGTAACCCAAACAGAACACCAGCAAGAACAATCCTACTGGATGTGCATGGAGGCAAAACATCGCCAGCAAGGCTCCAACAACGAAACGTTTCCAACCTTGTTGAGGAGCTTTGTCCATCAGCCAAGTAAGAAAAAGAGCTGCCCACGCTAACGCTTGATGGGTTTCGGTGCCAGTGTGAAAAAATCCCATCCTGATGCAGCCAATCAATGCGAAGATGAGCAACAAACCTGCTTTCGCATTGCGGTACACGTGCACAACGATTGCGAAAACAGCTAGATAGAACAAAGGAAACGAGATGGAATACAGCAGCATCAAAGTGTTGAGAGGCATTCCCAACTTAACCGCTGGAACCAACAACAATTGCGTGATCACTTGCGGATAGCGCCCAGCTTCAATGTTAAACCAACCGGTTTGGACGATTTTGAAGAACATGTTGGCAGTATCTGCGAAGCAAATCCGCTCGCGGAAATAGACCAACGAAAAAATGAAGTACACCGAAAAAGCCGAATAGCCTGCTAGTAAGATTAGTCGATGGAGCCGTTGATCAAATTTTGATGAAGCAGAAGGTGTGTCGTTGGTTTCCGACATGGAATAATCTTGATTTTTTCCACCCAAGTGCAATGCTTGAATAGATTTTGGGGCTAAATATCAGGATTTTCCACAACTCCCGTGAATAGAATCAATCCAGTAGATTTTTCACGAATCACAAAAAAGAACGGTCGATCTGCCCTGAATTCTGGAACATAAACAGGGTTTTCATGAATACTCGACTCCGTCCGCATCATAATCACTGTTACTGCTGCGGCTTCAGTGCCTTCTTCTTTTAATTCTACGAATGCTTTTTGAATAATCTTGCTGATTTCTAGACGCTCTCTAGCCATTTTGCTAAAATCACCTCCTCGGAATGGCAAATTCAGTCCCATCGATTTTAAAGGTTCAATGAGATCGTAAGATGTTTCCATCTTAAAACGAGGAAGGAACACATTAACATCCTGCGCATAACTCCTTTCAAGCAAATCCAAATCTTCAGGCTTTAATTGAGCGAGCAGACTATTGACATTTGAATTCTGTCTTGGTAAAAACACTTGCATCACAACTTCCTCGCCCGAATAAGGAAGTTCAAGTGCTTGATAATTGTTGTTTTCGAGATACTTGAATGCACTTTTTTGGTACATCAATTTGCAATCTTTCTTCTCCCCATCTGATTGATAAAATGGAGCATCGTGTGTTCTGGCAGAGTCAAACGTCGACTTCCATTTTCCCTTGAAATAAATTGCATTGGTCAAAACCAATTTAATGTCGGGCGTGATATCGACATCTTCCAATACTTTCGGGATGCGCCCTTTGGTTTTCTCGTTCGCCCATTCATTGATCGGTTTCGCACCTGTAAGTGGGTAAAATGAAGCTCCAAAACTTTCCTTCATTCTTTTTACAAAGTCGGGTTTAAGTTGCAATCGAAACCAAAGTGCATTGTCGATGTTCAAAGACACATTTCCAAACTTTCCAAGATGATTAAGCCTATCTGAAAAGGATTTGATTTCACCGAAGGTTTGCTCTCCAGGATAATGCATCACGGTTTCGTACTCTTCCAATGTTTTTCCATTCGCACCTGCATAGGTCATCGCCAAGGCAGTGGATAAACTCAAAGGAGAGCAAAATAGGTTTTCACCACGATCGTAAAGGGTTTTACTCAACTCGAGGCTGTGCAAATTCATGCCCTCGATGGTTTTGGTGCGCTGTGCTTGCAGGCTAGTGACAAGAAGGATTATGCAAATGAAGATTCTCATGGTTAGATTTTTTCTACCGCGCTCTTATGGTAAAAATAAATAATGGTTCAGTAACCCCGGACTTAAGTCCGGGGCTAGAAGTCCGGGGTTGCTGTAATGGAATCAAACCATTTTCGCTGGATCAACCCAAGCGGTGAACTGCTCATCAGTGAGCAAGCCCAGTTCGATCGAAACCTGACGAAGTGTTTTGCCTTCTTTGTGTGCCGTTTTCGCAATCTTCGCTGCGTTCTCGTAGCCGATATGCGTGTTCAACGCAGTTACCAACATCAAAGAATTTTCTAAATGTTGCTTGATGATTGGCAGATTCGGCTCGATTCCTACTGCACATTTATCGTTGAACGAAACACATGCATCACCGATCAAACGTGCACTTTGTAAAACATTGGCTGCAATAAGTGGTTTGAAAACATTCAATTCGAAATGTCCATTTGAACCACCAATCGACACCGCTACATCGTTGCCCATCACTTGTGCAGCAACCATAGTCATTGCTTCTGGTTGTGTTGGATTCACCTTGCCCGGCATGATCGATGATCCTGGTTCATTGTCAGGAATTACAATTTCTCCAATCCCAGAGCGTGGTCCAGAACTCAACATGCGGATGTCGTTCGCAATTTTCATCATCGAAACAGCAGCGCGCTTCAAGGCACCCGAAAGTTCTACCATCGCGTCATGTGCCGCCAAAGCTTCGAATTTGTTCGGTGCTGTAACGAATGGATAACCAGTTGATTCAGCGATTTTCTTCGCCACCAAAACATCGTAACCTTTCGGAGTATTCAATCCTGTTCCCACTGCGGTTCCACCGAGGGCAAGTTCTTTCACCATTTCGAGGGCGTTGTTGATCGCACGAATCGAATTGGTGAGCTGTTGCACATATCCACCAAATTCTTGTCCCAAGGTGAGTGGAGTCGCATCCATGAAATGCGTACGTCCTGTTTTTACGATGTCTTTAAATGCTTCCGCTTTGGCTTGAAGTGTATCGCGAAGCTTTGTCATCCCCGGAAGGGTAACCTCTACAACCTGGGTGTAAGCTGCAATGTGCATCGCAGTAGGGTAGGTGTCGTTGCTCGACTGGCTTTTATTTACATCATCATTTGGATGAAGCACTTTCTTTTCGTCGTTCAATGAGCCACCATTGATAACGTGAGCGCGGTAAGCAACCACTTCGTTCACATTCATGTTGCTCTGCGTGCCAGAGCCTGTTTGCCAAATCACCAATGGAAATTGATCGTCGAGTTTGTGCTCAAGAATTTCTTGACAAACCTGCTCGATCATCGCACATTTTTCAGCACTCAATACACCAAGATCACGGTTTGCTTGTGCTGCAGCTTTTTTCAAGTGTGCAAATGCATAGATGATTTCCTTTGGCATCGAAGCTTCAGGCCCGATTTTAAAGTTGTTTCTTGAACGCTCAGTTTGCGCGCCCCAGTATTTATCGGATGGAACCTGAACGGCTCCCATGGTGTCGTGTTCGGTACGGAATGACATATAACAGTGGTTGTTTGGATTTTTTGAGGCTGCAAAAATAGCTAAATCCTTCCACCAAAACAGGCAATTCATGATTTGCGAAACCCTTGTTGATCGGCTTGTTTTATGTGAAATTCAAAGGCCGATTTCATCGGTTTTTCCTATCATTGTCGTCCCGAATTGAACGCAACGCATGGATTTATCTGAAGACATTGTAAGTCGAATTAAACTGCTGCAGGAAAAATATGCTGCCATGGGCCAAGACCTTGTGTCTTATCTCGATGGCTTGCTGTATGCCGATTACCTCACCTATTGGGATTATATCCATCTCGACACTTTGTTGAGTTTGCAAAATCCGCGCACGAGTTTCCCTGATGAGGAAATCTTCATCATGTACCACCAAATCACAGAGCTTTATTTTAAGTTGTGTTTGCATGAACTGGAACAAATGGCTTCAGCCGAAACGGCGGATGTTGACTTCCTTACTCGTCGCGTTGAACGTGTGAACCGCTACTTCATCAACCTTACGCATTCGTTTGATGTGATGGTGGATGGAATGGATCAACAACAATTCCTCAAGTACAGAATGTCGCTGTTGCCTGCCTCGGGTTTCCAAAGTGCGCAATATCGGATGATTGAAATCTACGCCACTGAGTTTATCAATTTGGTTGATAAAGACCATCGGGAGCGCTTCCGCGGAAATGGATCCGGAATTCTTGAACAATTTGAGTTCATTTATTGGCAAGCTGGAGCGACAGAACTAGCTACTGGGAAGAAAACGCTCACCTTGAAGCAATTCGAAGACAAGTACAAAAAGTCGCTCATCGAATTGGCTGAAAGAAATGCTCCAAGAAACTTGTTGACGCAATACAACAAGCTGAAAGCAGAAGGTGTGAATGTTGATGCTTTAAAAGAAAAACTTCGCAAGCTCGATACCTTGGTGAATGTGAATTGGCCTCTGATGCATTACAAGAGCGCTGTACGTTATCTCCAAAGAAACCCGGAAGACATTGCCGCAACTGGTGGAACGAACTGGCAGAAGTACCTACCTCCGCGTTTCCAAAAACGGATTTTCTACCCAGAACTTTGGTCGGAACAGGAAATCAACGAATGGGGCAAAGGTTGGGTGGAAGAAACGGTTTTCGGAAAGTAGGTTGTAGTGAATCGCTTAAGATGTCCTAAGGTTTTATTTTTCTAGCTTCATCCCAGCGACTATCTAGGATTGCAACAACGAATATTTTGTTTTTCCTGATTGTATAGTAAACCGAAAGTACTTTACTTAAAACAGCCTTCCTGATTTTTAGCTTTTTGTTTTCTGGGTATAGTGTTGGAAACAAACCAACATGTCCTTCAAATTCAGCAAGTAAATAATAGAATTTATCAATCTCCTTTTGAGAAAAGTCCTTTTTTAAATAGGCGATTATTTCAATTGCATTTGTTGATGATTGAGATGAATATTCGATATCCATCAACTTCTTGCTATTCACTCTTTAAATTCTTCCAAAACTGATCGCTTGTCATTACTCTTCCCTCATCAATATCTTTTATCCCTCTGTTGATAACGCTTCGCTGATTCTCAGGCAGGTTTGTCCACCAATCTTCTGTTGATCCTGATGTTTTTAAACTATCAAGAAACTCGATCAAACGCTCATCCGATAGCATGTTTATCCAAGCAATCAAATCATGCTTTTTTCTTTTGAGTTCAGCAGCCGACATTTTTCTAATGGTTTCTACAAAGATAAAAACTTGTTGAATTACTTCTTGGATTGACTTCCGTCTTTTCTAGCGAACTCTACTCAAAAAGAATCCTTCAACTGTTAATCCATTGATCAAAGGATCATTCTGCTGTGCCGTAATCTGAAACGGAATTGCAGCATCAAAATTCAACAAGCCTGTTGAGAATGCACTGGTTTGATAGCCCGGCATCACCAAGGCTCCTGAAATCTTTGTTGATCCACCCGGTAAACGGTGCAAGGTGATTCTAGCATCCCATCTTCCAGTAGCAAACACTGTAAAAGTGAGCACTTGTGTCGCAAATTTGAATCTGAAAATCCCTGTATCAGCATTCACCTCGCCAAAAGCATGCAGCTCGATTGCTTGTCCGTCGGATTCTATCGATGAAGCTGGAATTACGTAAGAGCCAATCGTTGTTTCGGCCGCTTGTGCAGTGCCGCTTTGACTCATAAACGAAAAGATCACCGATGAAGGAACTTCAATTTCGGGAACCACAGTGTTCTGCCAAGCAGTGCCATTGAAAAACCAAGGTGAATTGGTATTGGTATCGTAAACCATTAAGCCATTGGCTGGATTCGACACATCCAATCTTTGCAACGTGCTTAACCGCGGCATCAAGAAACCTTGAGAATCGGCAGCGATTTCGAATTTCGCACTTGGGTGCGGATTATTTGTTCCTAATCCAGCATTGCCAGTTTGAGAAAAAAGTTGAGCCCCTGCGGCAAAAAAGAAAAACAATAGAGTTAAATGCTTCATCACGAAGCGAAAATACACATTCATTTTCACCGATCACCCTGAAACATTTTGATTAATGAAAGCTTTTCGGAACTTTACCTGCAACAACAACGCGGATCATCCGTTAAATTTCACGTGAACAAACTAAGGCTAATTCTGCTGCTTGTTTTGGTAGCATTGGGTTTTCAAAGCTGTGGCTTAGGAAAGAAAAAATGCGATTGCCCTGATTTGAGAAGATCTAAAAGGGTAGCTTCTTTTTTCGAACCTGAATACCGCAATTTTTCGGTTGAGATTCGGGCAATTGTGTAATTTCGCATAGTTGTTTAGAATCGTTCCGAATAGTGTTGAGTCCTCATGCCCTTTCTGACTTATTGCCTGGAAACAGTGCACGCATTGTGCAGTTTTTGGATGAGGAAATTTCCCTCAATATGATCGAAATGGGTTGCATCCCGGGCACTTTAGTTACAATGATTCGCAAAGCTCCTTTCGGCGATCCGCTTGCTTTTGCCTGCCACAGTTCGATCATCAGTATCCGCAAGGCCGAAGCCAAAACAGTTATCGTTACGCCCGAAAATGTCTGATGCCTCCTCATCAACACGCAATGTTGCACTGATTGGCAATCCGAACAGTGGGAAATCCACGCTATTCAATGCGCTTACAGGGTTAAACCAAAAAACTGGAAATTTTCCAGGTGTTACGGTCGAGAAGCATACTGGCAAAGTGAGAATTTCTGGCATCGGCAATTTGCCCGGGCAAACCATCAATTTCATCGATCTTCCTGGAACTTACTGCCTCTATCCAAAGTCGCCCGACGAACTTGAAACCCTCGTTGCGCTGATCGATCGCAATTCGCCCGATTACCCGGATCTCGTGCTCATGGTGGCTGATGCCTCCAACTTGAATCGCTCTTTGTTGCTATGCACCCAGCTGATTGATCTTGGAATCCCAATGATTTTGGCTGTAAACATGATCGATCTTCTCGAAGATTCTGGTCAAGAACTCAATCTTAATGTGCTCTCTGGATCGTTCGGTATTCCTGTGGTTTCGTTAAATGCTAGAGAGAAAAAGGGCATCAGAGAAATCAAAGCCGCCATTTTATTAGGGGGGAAAATACCGAACAGCGATTGGAAAGCTTCGCCACAGCGTGAAGTCTTGACTGAACAATTACAGTGTGCTTTTCCCGACAGAAAACCTTTTGAAACTTATTTGATTGGTGCAAACCAGCTCATGCTGGAAGATCGTTTGCCGATCAACAGTACCAAAGAAATTCTGGCTTCTCATCAAGTCCCGCCTTTCCAGCTTCAGTCTGAAGATTCATTAATCCGATTCACCGAAATCAACCGAATTCTTGAAAAATCAATCGGAAAACTAAATCCGCTGAAGGCTTTTGGAATCACCAACCGAATCGATAGTGTTTTGACTCATCCTGTTTGGGGATTCGTCACGTTTATGGTTGTTTTGTTGATGATCTTCCAAGCTGTTTTTTCCTGGTCGGAATTGCCCATGGATCTCATCGACAGTGGCTTTGTTTGGTTGGGCGATCAGCTTTCAAAATCACTCCCCGCAGGCAGTTTCACCGATTTGCTCACACAAGGCATCCTTCCCGGCTTGGGAGGAATCCTGATGTTCATCCCCCAAATTGCCATCCTCTTCGCATTCATAGCAGTTCTCGAAGATTCTGGTTACATGGCGAGGGTTAGTTTCATCATGGATCGCCTGTTACGACGCTTCGGGATCAACGGTCGATCGATCATTCCCCTTATCAGCGGCGTAGCCTGCGCAGTGCCAGCCATCATGTCGGCACGAACCATTAAGAACACACGAGAACGACTCATTACTATTTTCATCACACCATTGATGAGCTGTTCGGCTCGGTTGCCGGTTTATACTTTGTTGATTGCCATTGCGATTCCTGACGAAGGGACTGCGTTTTTCAACACCCGCGGACTGCTACTCATGGCACTTTATTTACTCGGATTCTTGGCTGCACTTTTTTCAGCGCTGCTGATGAAGTTTTGGGTGAAGACAAAAGAGCGAAGTATTTTCATCATGGAACTGCCAGTGTACCGTATGCCGCAATTGTCGGTGATGCTTTACACAATGGTCGACAAGGTGAAGGTTTTTGTGCTCGATGCCGGAAAGATCATCATTGCGATCTCCATCGTACTTTGGGTATTGTCGTCGTACGGACCCGGAAACAAATTTGCGGAACTCGAAAAGCAATACACGAGCCCTGAAACTATCGCTTCGATGGGCGAAACAGCTGCATCCGAAAAATTCGAATCTGAAAAGTTGAGGTATTCCTATGCAGGTTATGTTGGAAGAGCCATCGAACCAGCGATCGAACCATTGGGCTTCGATTGGAAAATTGGAATTGCCTTGGTTACTTCCTTTGCTGCGCGGGAAGTTTTTGTCGGTACAATGGCTACCATTTATGGCGCTGGAAGTGCAGATGAAGATACGTCTTCACTCAAAATGCGCATGCAACAAGACGTTTGGGATGGTACGGGAAATAAAATATTCACCTTCGCCACTTCTTTTGCCTTGATTCTGTTCTATGCCTTCGCGATGCAATGCATGAGCACTTTAGCAGTTGTAAAACGTGAAACGGGTTCCTGGAAATGGCCCATTATTCAGTTTTTCTGGTTCGGGGCGCTTGCCTGGCTTTCTGCTTTTGCAGCCCAACAATTTTTAGGATAGCACAATTAAACACTTCGCCATTTGAGCCGCAAAGAACTCTTCATGCTTTTCACACTAGCGTTAATTCAGTTTACGCACGTGATGGATTTCATGATCATCATGCCCATGGGAAAACAACTCATGGAAATCTTTCATATAAATCCACCGCAGTTCGGGAACATCGTGTCCTCTTACAATATTTCTGCGGGCTTGGTAGGTTTTGCAGGTGCATTCTTTGTCGACAATTTCGACCGCAAGAAGCTGCTCATGACTTGTTATGTTGGCTTTTTACTAGGTACGCTCGCTTGCGGATATGCTCCAAACTATCAAATGATGTTGGTTTCTCGCATCCTCACTGGTGCATTTGGCGGTTTGTTGAGTACACTGATGCTTTCGATTGTTTCTGATGCGATTCCTTTGGAACGAAGAGGATCGGCAATGGGAATTCTTACCTCTGGTTTCGCCTTGGCATCGGTTTTCGGAGTTCCTTTTGGAAGTTACCTCGCTGGTGAGTACACCTGGCATGCCCCATTCATTTTCATCGCAGCAATAGGCACGTTGATACTTTTGGCAGTGTATGCTTTTGTGCCATTTATGAGCGACCATATAACCAACAAAGCCAACCGTCCCGATCCACGCCAAGTACTTGTCAATTTGGCTAAAAATCTCAACCAACGTCGCGCTTTGTTCCTCATGAGTATGCTAATGTTCTCGCAGTTTACGATCATTCCATTCATCGCGCCTTACATGGAAATGAATGTGGAATTCACAAGAAATCAAGTCAACCTGATTTACCTCTTCGGTGGAATCTGTTCGGTATTTACTGCGCCATTGGTAGGCCGTTTGGCCGATAAAATCGGAAGATTGAAGGTGTTTGTGATTTTTGCAAGCCTGATGTTGATCCCTGTTTTCCTCATCACCAATTTGGGCGCTTGGCCTGTTGCTTTGGTATTGGCGATCACCAGCATTTTCTTTATTACCGTAAACGGAAGAGTTGTGCCAGCAATGGCAATCATTTCATCTACCACTGAGCCTAAAACCCGTGGAAGCTTCATGAGTTTCAACAGTTCCGTTCAACAACTTTCCGCCGGAATTGCTGCATTCATTGCCGGTTCGATTGTCGGTAAAGACCAAGCCGGACGATTAACGAACTACAATTACGTTGGATATATCGCCTTGATTGCAGGTATTGTAGCAATATATGCAGCAACTAGGATCAAAGCAACCGAAACAGCTGCTCGGCCTATCGTAAATAATAACGACAGTAAAGCTTAAGCTTTCAGGCCACTGAGAATTAATTCCTCAACCTCTTCTGAATTCCAGTTTTCTTCAATGTTAGGTAGCTTCATCACCTTCTGCATGATGTATTCCTGACGATCGCCTTTTTCCAATGCATCCGCATAAGGCACGTGACTGAATGTAACCATCGAGTACAAAGGCGTCCAGAGTGTTGGATGCTTTTCGCTGAACCATCCTTCGATCTTTTTCTGGAGTAAGAATTCAGGTTGCGATACACGATCACGCATCTCGATGAAGTTTCTCAATGCCAATTCAGCTATCGCATCTCCATTTCGCTTTCTGCTTTGCTCGTATTTACGCATCAATGAAGCCCAATCGCCTTCGTGGTTGTCGAGTAACTCATTGAAAACACTACAATCTTCAAATCCACAATTCATTCCTTGTCCGTAGAATGGAACAATGGCGTGTGCCGAATCACCGATGAGCATGATTTTATCGCCCCACGACCAAGGATAACAGCGAACGATAACCATAGCCGACGCTGGATTTTCGGCGTATTCTTCTCTGAAGTGCGGCATCAAATCTAAAACATCGGAGAATTGATCTCTGAAGAATGCTTCAGCTTTGTCGATTGTATCGAGGCTATCGAAAGAAAGTTCTCCTGTTTTCGGGAAGAACAATGTAAGGGTGAAACTTCCATCCAAATTGGGTAAAGCAATCAGCATGAAATCTTTACGAGGCCAAATATGCAGTGCGTTTTTTTCCAACTGATGCGATCCATCTGCCGCTGGCGGGATACTTAACTCCTTGTATGCGTAATCAATATAGTATTGTGAATAGTTATACCACGGGCGCTTTTCCATTTCTTTGCGCACTTCCGAATAAGCTCCATCAGCACCAATAAGAAATTCCGATTCAACGGTGTGCTTTCCTTCTGGATTTTCGAAAACGGCAGTCCCTGTTTCGAGATTTACATTTGTACAACGTTCGCTAAACTTGATCTTTACACCAGATTCCTCAGCCAAATCCATCAGTTTGCAATTCAATCCGCCTCGCGAAACGGAATAAATAGCTTGTCCATCTTTTCCATAATTCTGAAAGCTCAAATTCCCTTGTGTATCGTGCATTACACGGCGATACATGGCGATTGAGATCTCTTCTATTTCCTTTCTGATTCCTACACCTTCTAGTCCTTTAAAACCTCGATCCGACAAAGCCAAGTTGATAGATCTGCCTGCACTCATTCTGTTAGAGCGCATGTCTGGACGTCTTTCGTACAAAGTAACATCGAAGCCACGTTTGGCGAGGTAAATCGATTGTAATGCGCCAACAAGGCCAGAGCCAGCGATGGTGATTTGTTTAGGTTTTAACATGACTTACTCAGTGTTTAAAAGAAGAGATGGTTTCAGCGAGACGGAAAACATCGGTGAAACTATTGTAAAGCGAAACTGGCGCAATGCGGATCACATTCGGTTCTCGCCAGTCGGCAATAATGCTGTTTTCGAGCAGATAGTCGAACATTTTTCGCCCATCGCGATGGAAGAGTAAACTCAATTGACAACCTCTAGAGGCTGGTGTGATGATGCTGAACATTCCTTCGAAACCTGGCAGATTTTGCACTTCACGTAACAACAGATCGGCATAACTGTTCAATTTTCGGGCTTTATCTAGCAAAGCTGGCATACCTGCTTGTTCGAAAAGCTCTAGCGAAGCCAGTTGAACGGCCATAGAAATAACTGGAGCGTTACTCATTTGCCAGCTTTCGGCGGTAGGAATAGGAATAAATTCTGGATCCATTTTGAACCGACTCGATTTGTCGTGTCCCCACCAGCCAGTGAGGCGAAACGTGTTCGGATTGCTACTGTGTTTTTCGTGGATGTAAATTCCAGCAACACCGCCTGGACCCGAGTTGAGGTATTTGTATGAGCACCAAGCGGCAAAGTCGACATCCCAATCGTGTAAATGCAATTCGATATTTCCAATGGCATGAGCAAGATCAAATCCAGCGATAGCGCCAACTGCATGTGCTTCACGGGTTATGGCTTGCATGTCGAAAACCTGTCCGGTGTAATAGTTCACTCCACCAATCATCACCACAGCGAGTTGCTCTCCTTCTTCACGAATAGCTTCAATGATGTCTTCATGGTGAATCTCAACGCTGCCTTCACGTGGTGCAATTTCACGGATGGCCATTTTCGGATCTAGTCCGTGTAGTTTCGCTTGGCTTTCGAGTGCATAGATGTCTGAAGGAAACGCCTTTTGTTCGCAGATAATTCTGAAACGGGATGTTGTTGGGCGGTAAAAAGAAACCATCAAAAGGTGAAGATTCACCGTGAGGGCATTCATAGCAACAACTTCGTTGGGTTTCGCGCCGGTAATTTTTGCTAGCAGTGGAGCAAATTGTTCATGGTAACTCACCCAAGGGCGTTCGGCAAACACATGGCCTTCAACGCCGAGGTTGGCCCAGTCGCGAAGTTCTTTCGAAATGGACGCTTCCGCACCTTTGGGTTGCAGTCCGAGGGAGTTGCCACAGAAATAGGCTGCAGTTTTTCCGTGTAGAACTGGTAGGTGAAATTGCTGACGAAAATCTCTTAAAAGATCCTTCTGATCGAGGTTTTCAGCATATGCAGAATTGAATTCCAGAAGCATATATTTTTGTTTTCAAACTTCAGCATTCTAAATTGATCTCGCAACCAGTTCTGAGGGAAAACAATAAATACAGGATTCTGATTTTCTTGAAGAGGCAGAGTAATATCTTGCCAAATATTATTGCGAGTTTGGAGTGCCAATTAATGCAACACAGAATTTTATTTCGAATCGAAACATGATTCAGATTCATACGTAAAGTGCAGCAGTTTAAATCTGACTAATACAACATGAGTGTTTATGCCTATTTAATTGAAAAACATTTTTGAAAATTTGTATATCGCTGTAAGTCAGTATTTTCAAATTCTTTTGAATGGGCAATGAAATTCTTTGTAAAACGATTTATAAATGTATCTTTAATCTTCGGTTGCTATAATAAAAATGTTTAGGGCATTAATTTTCAGAATTGCTAATAAAACAACAAAAAGATTGTTGACCTGAACTAAAAAAACGCAATTATCAGTAATACAGTGAATTTAATAACATGTTGGAAGTAGCAGAAAGTCCAGTTCATTTATCCGAACAACTGAATCATTTTTTTGGCTTTAGTTCATTTAAAGGCGAACAGGAATCAATAATAACAAATATCCTCAACGGGCAAGACACATTTGTGATTATGCCAACAGGTGGAGGTAAGTCGCTCTGTTATCAGTTGCCGGCCTTAATCTCTGAAGGAACTGCAATCATTGTTTCTCCTTTGATCGCCTTGATGAAAAACCAAGTAGACTCTATCCGGAATTTTGGAGGAGCTACTGGAATTGCGCATTTTATGAACTCTTCGCTCAACAAAAGCGAAATTGCGCAAGTAAAAGCCGATATCACAAGTGGAGTAACCAAATTGCTTTACGTCGCTCCTGAATCTCTTACAAAAGACGAGAATGTTCAGTTCCTCAAGGAAATCAATATCTCTTTCTTTGCGATTGATGAAGCGCATTGTATTTCTGAATGGGGACACGATTTCCGCCCAGAATACCGCCGTTTAAGACCTATCATTGAAGCTATCGGAACTGTGCCTATCATGGCGCTTACCGCTACAGCAACGCCGAAAGTTCAGCAGGATATCATGAAAAACCTGAACATGAATGAGGCAACCCTTTTCAAATCTTCTTTCAATCGCGACAACCTATATTATGAGGTGCGCCCGAAGAAAGATGTTGTAAAGGAAATCATCCGTTTCATTCGTCTTCATCCTGGTAAATCAGGTATCATCTATTGCCTTAGCCGCAAAAAGGTAGAGGAAATTGCAGAAACACTCGTTGTAAACGGCATCAAAGCTTTGCCTTATCACGCAGGACTAGACGCAAGCACCCGCGCATCACACCAAGACAAATTCCTCATGGAAGAAGCTGATGTGATTGTAGCAACAATTGCCTTCGGAATGGGAATCGACAAGCCAGACGTGCGTTTTGTGATCCACCACGAAATGCCGAAAAGCCTCGAAGGTTACTACCAAGAAACCGGACGCGCTGGCCGCGATGGTGGAGAAGGGATGTGCTTGGCATTCTACAGTTACGACGACATCCAGAAACTGGAGAAATTCCTCAAAAACAAACACGTCGCTGAACAAGAAATCGGTCAACAACTGTTAGCCGAAACCATCGGATATGCCGAAACTTCGATGTGCCGCAGAAAGTTTATCCTTCACTATTTCGGTGAAGAATACAACGAAAGCGGTTGCAACAGTATGTGCGACAATTGCCGCCATCCAAAAAAGAAATTCGATGGCATGGAAGATATCTGCCAAGCATTGGATGCTGTTTTAGGTGTAAAAGAGATCTTCAAAGACAAACATATCGTTCATGTTCTAACTGGAGCAATCAACTCGACCGTAAAGTCATACAAACACGATCAATTGGAGCTGTTTGGTAAAGGGTCCGACAAGTCGCCACTTCATTGGAACAGCGTTATCCGCCAAGCGGTTGTTCAAGGTTTCCTCGAAAAGGAAATTGAGAATTATGGCACCTTGAAACTTACAACAGCAGGCCACGATTTTCTCGAGAATCCATATGAAATCATGATCACCGAAGACCATGATTATTCAGATACCGACGATGATGATGAAATCATTGCAGCCGGTGGACAAGGTGGTGGAGCCGCAGATGAAACGCTCTTCGCCATGTTGAAGGATTTGACTCGGAAAATTGCGAAGAAGCACAACATGCCGCCTTACGTTATTTTCCAAGAACAATCGCTCATCGACATGACGATTCAGTATCCTTTGAACATCAACGAATTGAAGCAAATTTCGGGTGTTGGTGCTGGTAAAGCAGAGAAGTATGGGAAGGAGTTCGCACAGCTTATTTCCGATTATGTGCGCGACAATGAAATCGATAGACCAATGAGTATGGTGGTTAAATCGGTTGTAAATAAATCTACACAGAAAGTTCATATCATCCAAAGTGTCGACCGTAAAATCGCACTCGAAGACATTGCTAGTCAGCGCGGTCTTTCAATGGATCAGCTAATCGAAGAAATGGAAGCCATAGTTTATTCAGGCACCCGTCTCGATATCGGCTATTACATCGATGATGTGATTGATGAAGAAATTCAGGAAGAAATTATCGACTACTTCAAGTCATCTGAAACCGATTCTATGACAGTTGCTGTTAAAGAACTTGGCGACAATGAAATTGGAGAACTAGAACTTCGCTTGGTTCGTTTACGTTTCATTTCAGAAAACGGGAACTAACAAATAAATAAAAAGCTGTTATTCTGAACGGTGCTGCAACATTCCTTTGTTCAGCACCGTTTGTTTTTGGTATCTTTCCAAACGATGATTTTCCGCCTCATTTTGTTGATTTGTATCAGCCTTTCGCTAGTGAAAGAGGCATATGCTACGCACAATCGAGCGGGAGAAATCACCTATAGGCATCTCGGAGGTTTTCAGTATGAAGCCACCATCATTACCTACACAAAATTGGATAGCCCCGCCGATCGGCCCGAACTTGGCATCTCATGGGGCGATGGAAGCATTGATACCATCCCTCGAATCAACGGAAATGGCTTGGGTGAAATTCTGTCGCTCGATATTAAAAAGAACATCTACGTTGGGGTTCACACGTTTCCAGCACCATCGGTGTATGTAATTAGTTTCGAAGACCCCAATCGAAATGGCGGTGTCGTGAACATCCCGAACTCCATCAATATCCCATTTTTTGTGTCTACAGAGTTGATCATCAACCCTTTTCTTGGAGTAAATAATTCGGTTCAACTACTTAACCCTCCGATTGATCAAGCGTGTCCAGGTCAAATTTTCATCCATAATCCAGGCGCCTACGATCCTGATGGTGATAGTATTTCGTATCGGATTGTAAATTGTCGTGGCGAAAATGGTGTCGTAATTCCAGGATTTATTCAGCCAGTTGCAACCAATAGCTTCACACTCGATCCTCTCACTGGCGACTTAGTTTGGAATACTCCACCATTAAATGGAATTGGTGAATACAACGTGGCGTTTATCATCGAAGAGTGGAGAAATGGCATTTTGATCGGGTCAGTAACGCGCGACATGCAGATTGATGTTGTGCCTTGTCAAAACCAACCTCCAACGATTATTGGTTTGCCAGATCTTTGCGTGGATGCAGGAACATCCATCGGATTTGAAGTTTTGGCAACCGATTCCGACAATCCATCCCAATTGGTAACGCTTTCGGCCACTGGAGGTCCTCTGCTTTTCGATCCTCCAGGGAATGCGGTGTTTACTAGTATCACCGGACAGTCATCTGCCGTTCAAACCTTCACTTGGAACACCAGCTGTGATCATGTTCGCAGGGAACCTTATTTAATCACCTTCAAGGCTATTGACAACGGACAGCCCAATTTAGCTTACTACGAAACGATGCAAGTGCAGGTAGTTGCTCAAGCTCCTGAAAATCTCACTGCATCCCCGCAAGGAAATACCATTAGCCTCAATTGGGAGATTAGCCCTTGCGCAAAAGCAAGTGGATATGCCATTTACAGACGAAATGGATTCTATGGTTTCCTGCCCGATCAGTGCGAAACTGGAGTTCCAGCCTATACAGGTTACCAATTGGTCGACACCGTTAATGGACTAAACTCATTGTCATACATTGATGGCCTCACCCAAGGATCATTATTGCCTGGAAGAAGCTATTGTTATATGGTTATCGCACTTTTCCCTGACGGAGCTGAAAGTTATGCATCTAACGAAGCTTGTGTGGAGTTGGCAGATCTTCTTCCTGTAATTACCCATGTAAGTATAGATAGCACAGCATTGAACAACGGCAAAATATATGTCGAATGGTCGAAACCTGATGATTTAGATTTAGTGCAATGGCCTGGACCTTATCAATATGTACTTCAAAGAGCGCAGGGATTTGGCGGGAATAATTTCATCGATGTTGCAACCTTAAATGGACTAAACGACACAACTTACATCGATTTGAATTCACAGCTCAATACATTAGAGAATGGGTGGAGTTATAAAGTTCGTTTAGAGCAAATTGCCAATGGTGCTGAAACGATTGGTTCGGGACTGCCATCTTCGTCGGTTTTCTTGCAAGCATCGGGAAGCGACAATGCAATTAATCTTTCTTGGAACTTCGATGTTTTATGGGAAAACGACAGCTTTATCGTTTATCGGAAAAACACAGTAACAGGAAACTTCGACTCGATTGGTGTTACCCAAAATCGCACTTTCAGCGACACTGGTTTAGCCAATGGGGTGATCTATTGTTACAGAATTTTATCCTCTGGTGCATTTACAGCATCGGGCTTCGAAAATCCTTTGCTCAACTATTCTCAAGAAGTTTGCTCGTCGGCACAAGACTTAACCGCTCCTTGTGCTCCACCAGTTTTGATTTTTAGTTCATGTGATTCATTGAGCAATACATTGCAATGGAGTCCTTCGAACGACGCATGTGCTTCTGATGTTTTGAAGTACAAGATTTATTTCAAACCTTTAATCGACGCGCCTTTCGAATTGATTGATTCAACAGATTTTGGCACCTTTACGTTTGAACATTTGCCTGGTTGGCAAGTAGCAGGCTGTTACAAGATTGTTGCAGTTGATTCATCAGGGAATGAAAGCAATTCCTTGGCTGTATGCGTCGACAATTGTCCTGAATACACTTTGCCGAATGTTTTTTCTCCAAATGGGGATGGATTTAATGATGCCTTCAGACCATTCCCATATGCGTTTATCGAAAGTGTTTCATTCACAGTGCATAACCGCTGGGGTATTGAAGTTTTCGAAACTACGAATCCTGAATTGCTCTGGAATGGAAGGGTAAAAAATACAGGAGCTCTTGTTCCAGATGGTGTATACCTTTATATATGTATCGTAAATGAACTAAGGCTTACTGGAATTGTTCAGAGAACATTAAAAGGTACCATCCAGGTAATTGGAAGCAACAATACACCCATCGATTAACATGTTTACAGGAATTATAGAATCCTCGGCGGAGGTGCAAAAAATCGAAAGAACAGGCACAAATGTTCAGTTCACTTTGGAGACTTCGATTGCTAAAGAATTGAAAGTCGACCAAAGTTTGGCGCACAATGGTGTTTGTTTAACAGTTACTTCGGTTGATGGAAATTGCTATCAAGTTACAGCGATCAGCGAAACCTTGAATCGAACCAATTTAGGCGAACTTCAAATTGGTGACAGGGTGAATTTAGAACGTTGTCTTGCTGCAAATGGTCGTCTAGATGGCCATATCGTTCAAGGTCATGTGGATGGAATTGGGGAACTGGTTAAGTTGATCGACCGAGATGGAAGTTGGGCATTGTATTTTCAACACGATCATAACCCGAATTGGGTAACTGTTGAAAAAGGATCTATTTGTGTGAATGGTGTGAGTTTAACGGTTGTAGAATCCAGTCAAACGGGCTTTTCAGTTGAAATTATTCCCTATACCTGGGAAAATACCAATTTAGGAAAACTGAAAGAAGGCGATAAAGTGAATTTAGAATTTGACATTTTAGGGAAGTACGCAGCTCGATTGATGCAGCCTTTTGTCAAAGCTTGATTTTCAATTATTAATAATTTTTATGATGATAGAACAAAACATCTTTAGTTGTGTTCTCTAAGCACCCTGTTAACAGAATTCTCTATAGCAGAATTGTGAAGCAGTTAAAGTGTTGAAGAGATGCATCCGTTGAATGCCAAGTATTCTATCAAAGATCTAGAAAGACTTTCTGGAGTTAAGGCCCATACGATCCGTATTTGGGAGCAGCGATATAATCTGTTAACTCCAGATCGTACCGATACCAACATTCGTTTGTATAGCGATCACGACGTTAAGTTGCTGCTTAATATTTCTCTCCTAATACGTCATGGCGGTAAAATCTCACACTTGTCGAAGTTGAGTTTAGTTGAAATTTCTCAGAAAATCATCGAGCTTAGCCGCTCTAATACAGATAAAACCTCATATTTCGAAGTTCAAATCGATCAATTGGTTTTGTCGATGATTGAATTCGATGACGCTCGTTTTGAACAAACCATCAGCGATTCAGTTTTGAAACATGGTTTTGAAATAACGATGCTGAATGCAATTATCCCATTCCTGCAAAAGGTTGGAATGATGTGGTTGTCAGGAGAATCATCTATTCTTCAGGAGCATTTTATTAGCAGTCTGGTTCGTAAAAACCTCATTATTGCAATCAATTCTTTGCCCGCAGTTAGAGATTCTCAAGCAGATTCATTTATGTTATTCTTGCCAGAAGGTGAGCTGCATGAAACTGGTTTGTTGTTTTCAAATTATATCCTAAAGGCAAGAGGCAAAAAAGTTACCTACATGGGGCAGACGTTGCCACGAGAAGATGTTCAAAGTTTTTGTAAGGAGCACAAGCCCAATTATATATTAACTTTCTTCACTGCTGCGCACTCAGTTGCAAGCATTAACCAATATTTGAAAGATCTCAACGAATTATCGGGCAATACTAAAGTATTAGTTGCTGGCATGCAAATTCATGATCCTGCCATTGAAATTCCACAAGGCGTTACTTTTATTAGTAATGTTATGGATCTCATCCAGCTTGCAGAAGGTTCAGTTCAACACCTGAAAACAGGAACCGGCAGTTGACTTGCTATATAGATATTTGAAATTTTAGGCATCCTAATTAGGGTGCCTTTTTTGTTTTGTATATACATAAACAAACCATAGATTTTCATTCTCTGGCAGCTCATTGTTGATCGTTAAACAAGTCATTTGTAAGGGCTGCCATTATTTAGAAAGAGTATAAATAGTCGTATATTGCTGAAAAACAATTAAATACAAAGAAATTTTATTTGAAAATATATGTACCTACAAATTATTTTGTTTAATCTTTGGGTATTGCTTGTTAAACAAAAACTGTTTAGTATCTTTGTCAAAAGATTAAACAAAACATTTTATGTCAACGATCGAATTCAACACCGAAGTGCTCAGTTTAAGTAAGCCATTAAGATATTTCGCGTTGAACTTAACTTCAAACGACGAAGAGGCTAAAGACCTTCTACAAGAAACTTTGTTGAAGGCCATCAGCAATCGGCATCGATTTGCCGATAAAACAAACTTGAAGGCTTGGATGTATACAATCATGAAAAACATTTTCATCAACAATTACCGTCGTTCGATGAAAACAAATACAATTGTAGACAACACCAAAGACCTATATTTTCTCAATATTCCACAACAAGCTGATTTTGTTGCACCTGAATCAACCTATTCAGAGCGGGAAATCTTAAAAAAAATTGAGATACTTGCAGATGAATACAAGATTCCTTTTACAATGTATTTCGACGGATACAAGTACAAAGAGATCGCAGACTATTTAGACCTTCCAATTGGAACGGTTAAAAGTCGTATCTTTTTGGCTAGACGTCAGTTGATGACAATGTTGAAAGGATATCGTTAATTCTTCTGAAATTGGGTTTAACAGGAATGCATCTTTACAATGCAGTGAGTATTCGCTGCAGCAGAATCACCACTAAGCGATACAGCACTTCATTCACATTAGGAATTAAGTCGCTAGCCGATCGTTATAGAGATCCGATTTATGCGATTTATGGATTCGTTCGATTTGCCGACGAAATTGTCGACACTTTTAATCGCCCCGATGCAGCCGAACTTCTTAGAGAATTTCGCGACGATACCTGGAAAGCGATTGAAAGAGGAATTAGCTTAAACCCAATTCTACATAGTTTCCAAGCTTGCGTTAACGAGTACAAAATAGAGCGCGAGCTCATTGATACTTTTCTCAATTCGATGGAGATGGACCTCTC
>CAMCXT010000008.1 GCA_945883545.1 Chitinophaga pinensis
GCGGTAATCAGCTCAACCTTCCCGATTTCCTGCAGGTACTTGTCTAAAGACGCTGTTTCACGGTTCGTAACCTGCTTGGTAATCTTTAGTTGTCTCATGGAGTTCCGGTTGGTTTTTTGAAGGTTTTACGAATGGGCAAAAGTAGGAAAAATTATCATACATGTATGATGGTGATATTGTAGTATTAACAATCGACTGTAAATTATCTGATTAGCTATTCATTATTGGGGAATTTTAAGGCAATTATCTGTAATATTTCTCCTCTTCGGGGAGGAAAAAACGTCGGAAAATATCGCCGGTGAGCATCGCCATTCCATTGATTAATCCTCCCAAAAATCCGGTGAGTAAAATCAACGAAAGTGAATTGTGAGGCAATGGAAACAAGCGTATGACTCTTTCGGAAAGGATTGAATTGTTTTCTAAATCGATCCAAAATGCCCAACATGCCCACAAGAGAAATAGCGCTAAAAATCCTGCGAGGAAGGGACTTTTGTTCATGGGTGCTGTAAAAAAGCCAATCAGCATAGCCACAGGAATGAGGCTCCACCATGGCGCTACAAGCTGAATAGTTGCAGAAACAACAATACAGATCAGCATTCTGTACCAAAACCAGGCTCTGCGTTTACGGATTGAATTGGTTGACATGTTGAATGCGTTTGTGTTTCTCACCGGGCTTGAGGAAAAGCAATTGATAATACTTTCCTTTTGCCCATTGATCGATAAAATCTACATAGTGTTTCGAACCGGGATTCCCTGATTGGCCCCCAGGATAGACGCCCCAGAACTCGCCATCTGACCCCGGACTTACAATCATCCGCCAACTGGCGCCCTTGCGACTGCTTGTAGCATTGAGGATATCCTCGTTTCCACCAGTTTGAATGTTGGAAATGGAGAAAGCCAATTGCTGACTTAAATGCAAGGCAGTGGTATTTTTATAGTTAGCCCAGGTGAATGGTTTGGATGGGTTTTCGGTTTGCCAATTGTCAGCCAATTTCACTGCATTACGAAACGATTGCAAAATAAGGAAAGGCAAGGTTTCGGTTTTTGTGGTTGATTTATCATCGATAAAATCGGAATCTGGGAAACGTTTCAAATAGCTCCAAGTTTCGAAAAACGATGGGGCGAGTAAAGCCCTTTGATCTACTTTAAATTCATCCCAAAGCTTTTCCATAAACCCATCCAACCAGAGTTGGAAATAGATTGGTGCACCAACGTCAGTGTCATTTATGTATGTCCAATTTTTCAGTTCACGCGCAGCTTCCTTTTCAGTTGTAGTAAAATCGGCAACAGGCATTAATGCAAAGAAATACGGCAACAATTCGGATGCGCAGAGATTGAAATTGTCGTTTTGAATTTTCATCATATCGGCAGGCTTGGCATTCTGCAAGTTGCTCAATAAGCGGTTTAATCTCCGATTTCGATAATAGTCGTAAGTGCCAGTGTAGTAATAAGGATAGCTTTGATCGGTTGGATGTTGATTCGCAGAACTTACAAATCCCCGCTCAGGGTTCAACACGTGTGGATTGTCGGAATCGGGCACAAAGCCTTGCCAAAGTGTGTTTGATTTTGTTCCATCGAGCAAAAAGCGCCCTTGTTGTTTGTATCGTTTCACAAACTTCCCGTTGTGTCGAATCGCGATATCGCCATTTGCAGCAGCGAATACGAAATTCTGCCCTGGGCAATCAAATTGATTGGTAGCCTTCAGGTAATCGGCATGGTTTGCGGCTTTATTTAGTTGATAAATCGCTACCAATTCATTGCTGAAATCGTGGGCAGTCCAGCGGAGTGCCATATTCACTGTTTCGTGTCTTTTATTGAACGTTTCCTCATAGGTAACTGGCCCGTGTTCAGTGAAACGTATCGTATCGAAAACTGAACGTTGCCCTTTCACATGAAATTCTTCTACTAAAGTGCGAACTGGTTTCCATGTGCTGTCGAGAAGGTATTGTTGTTTGAACTTGTCCTTAAAGGTTACGATGTACCAATCTTTCACATCGGTGCTGGCATTTGTAATTCCCCATGCAACGTCCTCGTTAAAACCACTGATCACACAAGGTGCTCCTGGGATGCTTGCTCCATATGTATTGATTCCAGGCGCGTGCAACTGCACTTCGTACCAGATGCTTGGAAGATTTAATCCCAAATGCGGATCGTTACAAAGAATTGGTTTCCCTGATGCGGAGCGACTTCCTGAGATCGCCCAGTTGTTGCTTCCATAGCCTGGATCGGGCCGCGAAAATGGGTTGTGCAACAAGGCCAATTGGGAGGGATAAGTTGAATCGGGATGGATGGGTTGAATGGTATCAGTTCGAACGAACTGCGTGCCTTTAGGAATTACGGGATCCAGGCTATCGGGAAACTCTGGAAACAATTGATTGAGTGTTTCGATCCCATAAAGTTTCGCGATGTTGGTCATCTCGAAATCGGTTTCGTAACCTGTAAGCATATTCGACATGTATTTCAGCAGCAGAGCTGTTTTCATGGTCGTCCAAGCTTCTGGTTCGAAATCGAGCAATTTGTATTCTAAGGGATAATCGGCAGGTTTGAGAGCGCTAATCCAAGCATTCACGCCATTGCAATAGCTTGTGGCGATCAATCGCGACTGAGGATTCGCCATCATCAAAGCATGCGATCGAGAGGCTCCCCAACTTAATCCTAGTCGTCGACTTTCACGGTCACGTTCGAGGAGTTTCGGTCCGATGATTTCGGCAAGTCTTCCACCAGCAACACGGGTTTGCATGTCCATCTGCCAGAGGCGATTTTGTGCAGTGATGTAGCCTTGCATGAAATACAGATCAGCTTCGTTCTTCGCGAAAATGTGCGGCACAAGTCGATCATCGAACTGCACAGTGACAGGCTGTTTTAGTCCGACAATATTTGATGAAGAATACGTGAAAGATTTATCTGATTCTGCGTTGTTCCAAAAACCTTGAATGGGACTAAAAAATTTCCCGATTGGAGGAATTTCTCCAGATTTATTCTGGTAAACCCAAAAGAGGGCCCCAGTAATCAACAAGCAAACAATGAATTTAAGTACTCGACCCATAACCTCTGATCAGCCAAAGTAAACAAGCTCAATGAAATAATCATTCATTAGGCAAGGAATCTGGCAGAATTTGTTGAGTAGAGGTTTTTACCTAGCTGAAAATGAGTGAATAGTGAATATTGATACGAGCGTGGGATATTTGAGTTACATGTAGCCCCGGACTGAAGTCCGAGGTTGCATTCCGGGGTTGCTATCCGAAGATGCGTAGATGAGACACAAGTTATCAAGATTATTCAGTACGTAATTTCACGAGCGAATCGATAGCGGCTTTTTCTTGTTTTACAAGTGAATCAATCACCTTAACTCTTTCGACCTCATAATTTACTGTTGAGTCTAGTGATTTAATTTTAGACTCAAGTTGTTTCTGTTTGTCGTCTAATTGATTTGAAATCTCACTGCACGATGAGAAAGTAAAAACTAGAACTGAAATGGTTAGCGTGTATTTCATTTTCATGGTAAATCCTTTGTGCAAACAAAATGATTTTAAGGGGAAATATTGGATATTGGGATAAAACCCTGATTGGGTTTAAAGGATTGAAGTGTGATGCCTCTGCCCTTTGCCTCGGACTGAAGAATGGGTTTGTGGTGTGGAGTTGTGTTCTCTCTTGTAAGCCCCGGACTGAAGTTCGGGGTTGCGGACCGTAAATGCGTTCTCGCCCGATAGCCCTGACTGAAGTTCGGAGACATTCCACCCTAGCCCCGGACTAAAGTCCGGGGTTGCGGAACGGGAATTAATTTGAAATTCGTAATTATGCTCGATTTTAAACCTTTCGACAGATGGATCAGATAAAGAGGCAAATTTCAGTTTGGTTGCCGCCATTATTGGCACTGTTGATTGCGTGGATAAATCCGATGGGATGGCCTATTAACGTGTGCCTTACGTTGGCCATTATGGTTTGGATGCTTAGTTGGTGGTTGATGGAAACTGTACCGATGGCAATAACGGCTTTATTGCCAATTTTATTATTCCCGTTGTTCGGGATATCAACGATTGAGCAAGCTTGCGCGCCATTTGGGGATAAATTTATCTTTTTGTTTTTGGGAGGTTTTTTGTTGGCTTTAGCGCTAGAAAAATCTGGATTGCACAAGAGATTTTCGTTAAGTTTATTGAAGATTACAGGGAATTCGGCAAGTAAAATCATTTTGGGATTTATGCTTTCTGCTTGGTTTATCAGCATGTGGATTTCCAACACAGCTACGACATTGATGATGTTTCCGATCGCTCTTGCTGTTTCGAATCTTTTCGATAAATCGGTAGAAAAACACAATAAAACAATTAGGCATTTTAGGGTTTCGTTGTTTTTAGGAATTGCGTATGCGTCATCTATCGGCGGAATGGCAACAATTATTGGTACACCGCCAAATGCAGCTGCTGTAGGCATTTTGAACAAAACATTTGGAAGAGAAATTTCATTTACCGATTGGATGATTTATGGCTTGCCGTTTTCATTGATTTTATTGTTTCTGGCATATATGGCAATGACCAAACTAATTTTTCCGCTGAAAAATGAGAAATTCGATAAGGGTCGTAATTTCATTTTGGAAGAATTAAATAAAATGGGGAATTGGAAACCTAATGAAAAAAGAATTCTGGGAGTGTTTGCCGTTGCAGTTGCCCTTTGGCTTTCTGAAGGCGTGATTCGATCAATTTATCCAAGTTATCCGATCAGTGATGTTTGGATTGCAATGGCTGCGGGCATAGCACTTTTCCTCTTGCCTGGTGAAGAAAGCAAACCGATATTGAATTGGGAAGATACACGTAATCTTCCTTGGGGAATTCTCTTGATGTTCGGTGGAGGACTTTCCTTAGCTATGGCCTTTAAGGAAAGTGGAACATTGAAGTTACTTACCGATTCATTGGCGGTTTTGAATTACCTAGACGATCAAATGTATTTAATCTTGTTAACTGGAATTGGATTGTTGCTTACTGCCTTCATGAGCAATTTAGCTATGGTAACTTTGTTTGTTCCCGTAGTGGCTTCGTTGGCCATCAACAAAGGCATTGATCCAATTTATTTTGCAATTCCAGTAACCTTATCGGCGAGTTGTGATTTTATGTTTCCGATGAGTACACCACCCAACGCTATAGCCTTTAGTAGCGGGCATATTCGATCAAAGGAAATGCTCAAGGCTGGAATTGTTCTGAATTTAATTTCCTTTTTATTGCTAGTAATATTTATATTGATTAATTGAAATTCCTAAGAAGGTAATTCGAAATAAAAAAGCCACGTTTACATAAACTAGACGTGGCTTTGACTGAATTATCTAATTGATTATTGAGCAGGCACTGGCTCTAACCAAACTTTCAATCCTTTCTGATTGAAATCATGCAATACCATAAATCCTTTTTTGAAAGAGGAAATTCCTTTATACAATGCGTATGTATCGTTTGTATTGTCGGAATTGAAAGAATATTGAGCGTTTCCAGTTGCCTTTGCAAATTTCCCGAGCTTATTCAAATTCTCAGAAACCCAACGATCCATGTCGATGCTTGGGATAGATTCAGTTGATTTTTCACCAACAGGTAAAAAGTAGGCTTTGCTTTTAATACCATCGTCGTTTCTGTAAACGATGATTTGCTTTCCATTTGCTTCAATTACCTCACGATAGCAAAAAAAGCCGCGACTGTGCATGTACTGAGCAATTGCTATACCTTTTTCTGAAGCAATTTTACCACTAACACGCGCTTCTTTGTTTGTTTTCGGAACCACTTGAATACCTATAAAGTTACCGCTAGGATCGAAGTTGAAGAATACGAAATCTAAAACTGTAAATCCAACTTCTGGACCTGCAGATGAAGAACCACCTCCACCACCGAGCATTGCAGCGGCACCGGAACCTGTCATATTTGCATTATTAGCCTTTTTAAATTGTTCAGAGATCACCATGTATGATCCATCTAATTTCTGAATTACATCTTCGACCATCATCTTGGTTTTACCGCCTAGCAACGCTGAGGAAAACTCTCCAGAAATCTGGTCTTTCATACTTTCCCAACTTTTCTTTGTGAATTTTGTGATACCTCCATCTGCTCCAATTAGGCAGAAAAACAAACCATCAGAATTTTTGTCATCGTATTTGCTTCCTTTGAAATACATTCCGCCAGTAGCGATTTCATCCTTGCCGTTTACACGGATAAATGCAGGAGCTCCTCCATCTTCACCATCCATTAAGTCGGTAGAATAGGTTTGCTCACCTGTTTCTACATCATAACCTTGTACAGAAAACACATAGTTATCAGATGATCGATTTGGGTTTTGTTCACGAAGGATATACAATTTGTTGTTCACTACTTTAGAATCTTGCGCTTTCCAAATTCCATCTTCAGGGATGTGCGATTTGGTCCACTTCGAATTCAAATCCTTATCGAGGCGTTCAATATCGAAACCAAATTTCTTTTCTTTCATTGGACGAAGGAGCACGAATTCTTCCGCATTTAACACGTGAATGATTGGGAAATTTTCAGCGGTAAGCAATGCTCTGCGAACGTCTTCTTCGGTTTTCTTTTGAACCAATTCGCCTTTTGCATCGAGCGTAACCATGGTTCTAGTCTTTTTCAAGGCATCCACAAAAATGAAGAGGAAATATTTCCCAGTAAAGGCTGAAGAAGCAATTTCGGAGAACTTTGTAACTTCTATTTCGGTGGTTTTAATTTCATTAAGTTCTTTATCATAAAGCTTTAAAACAAAATTAGCCATTCCTTTTGTCTCTGTTTTTTCTCCAAACCATGTGGTGAAGACGATTTCACCATTGATTGATTTTACGCCAGAAAAGCCTCGAGAATTAGGTGCTTCGATGGTAATTTCCTGCGCAGAGAGAATGACAGGAAAACTTAAAAAAACGAATAATATTCTTTTCAGTTGTTTTTTCATGTAGTTTATGTTTTAGCTGGTGAAGGTAATCTTATTATGTTTGCATATTCTGTTTCAGATTGAAAATCAAGAATAATCTAGGTTTTACTGAAACGAAAAGTCAATTATCTCCAATGAAAAAGAATCTTGTCTATTTTCTTCTTATTATTTCCAATTGTCTTTTATCTCAATTCATAAAAGATGATTATTTCAGAAAGATCGATTCTACTAGAAATCAAATAAAATTGGACATGACTAATTCGTCAAGGCCTCCAATTTCAATTGCAGATACTGCATTCTTGAAATACTACCCAGCAGATATTCAGTGGAAATTAGAAGCGAAAATTACATTCACGCCCAATGAAATTCCATTTGAATTGCCTACATCATCAGGTAAAACGAAATTTTTTAAAAAATATGCAATAGCGAAAATGGCTATTCAAGGCCAAGAGTTTGAATTAAGTATTTATCAAAATCAAGCCTTTTTGAATAACCCAGATTTGATGGATCATCTATTTATTCCATTTCTGGATGCTACAAATGGCGAAACAACCTATGAAGGCGGGCGCTACATAGACATCAACATTTCAGATATAAGTTTAAATAAAGCAACAATCGACTTTAATCTCTGTTACAACCCTTACTGCGCCTACAGCAGTGGATACAATTGTCCTATACCTCCAGCAGAGAATAGATTAAAAATTCCGATCAATGCGGGAGAAAAAAAGTGGACCAAAAGCGATCATTAAAATTTAAATAGCACGCATCTTGTTTCCCCTAGCTTCGTTGGTTACCTCGGCCAAGCCAAGAACTTCCATGAGCGGAGGAACATACATACCATCCTTTTACTGGATTTGATTCAGACCGTCCCCAGAATTCAACAGTTCCTGCTTTTGCTTCCTTTTGTTCGTCGGCACTTCCTAATTCCATCCAATCTCCGTGTGACTTAAGCATTGCATGCAAATCAGCTATGCATTTAAAATCATACAATAAGGTTGTCTTTCCAACTACACATACAATAACTTTTTTCCCATCTTTTTCCTCTATATACATTTCATATTCAGAGGAGAGTGGCGGAGTTTTAAGTTTCCAAGGATTTTCTTTTGTTCCTATTTCCATAGAATGTAATTTGAAATAATTATTAAATGAAATTTACAAACGAATATCATATACATCGCGCTCATTCCTTAATAAATTGGGATAATAAAATCCACCTGGTTGAGGAATAATTTCTGCCAAATCGAACAACAAAGTATCTTTTGGCAACGACTCAAAAATCAAAGTAAATGAATAAGGGAAATTTGCTTTTACTTCAGTCCAAACTGGTGCCAAAGAAATATTCTCCGCGTGCAACAAACGACTTTTATGCGAAGATGTTCTTGATACCAAATAGGTAGTTCTCCAAACTCGAATTGCATATTCTTCGGGTTGTGGCGGACAAAAAACATGAACAATTACTTGCCCTTGTTCTTCTGTTTGTTGGAGCAATGTAATTAAAGCATCCGGACTAACTAGGTTCTTCCTTGTTTTAACCTTAACAGGTTCAATGATCAAAGGCATAATTCACTTTTTACAAATATTATAGTTAAAATTATTCGCACTTTAAAGTCAATTTAGATTGATTCTTTTAGCCTTTCAATCAAACGAGCTCCAAGCCAAGCGCATGGGATATATGCAAATACAAGATCAATAACATTAAACCACATTGGTGCTGGTAAAATACACACCATCCAAATTCCACCAAAAAGGAATACAAAACCAATCACCAAAGCTAATTTTAATTGATTGTTTACCGCAATTAAAGCTGCTAATATGGCCCCGCTTAATGTACCTAATGCATGTGCTAAAAAAGGGAAAATAAAATGTTTAGGCTCTAGGAAGGGCATCGATGCTTTCAAGCCTGCTTCAGTAGTTAGATCAAAACCTTCTGGTGGAGGAATAATTGAACCCGATATATTGATCAGGCTCATGTTAACGATACCTCCAACAAAAACCCCAACTAAAACAGCAAGTATATTTCTAATGATTGATTTCATTCACATTGATTTGATGTAAAGGTAACCTTTTGATTTCAAACCAAACAAGCACATTATTGCTATTAAATTTTCAACTTATAGCAATTTTAATAAGTAAATTCAAATAAATTTAAAATGAATTTAATTTATCCGTCTCAAGCCGATTATAATCGATTATATCCGTTTAAAACCGGATAACCATCTCTTTTTTCTTTTCCTTGCAACGGGGAGGGGTTGATGGTGTTCCCAACAAAAAATTCAAACCATGGTCAAGTAAAAAGTATCAACAAGTGCTGTGAATTCTAAACTCTCCGCTTTAGCAATATTATCCAATTGCATAAATCTTCAACCAGCAACTCAAACCACAACTTGATTTAATTTATCCGTCTCAAGCCGATTATAATCGATTATATCCGTTTAAAATCGGATAATCATCTCTTTTTTCTTTTCCTTGCAACGGGGAGGGGCCGATGGTGTTCCTAATAAAAAAAATTCAAACCACTGTCAAGCAAAAAGTATCAACAAGTGCTGTGAATTCTAAACTCTCCGCTTTATCAATATTATCCAATTGCATAAATCTTTAACCAGCAACTCAAACCACAACTTGATTTAATTTATCCGTCTCAAGCCGATTATAATCGATTATATCCGTTTAAAATCGGATAACCATCTCTTTTTTCTTTTCCTTGCAACGGGGAGGGGCCGATGGTGTTCCCAACAAAAAAACAAAACCACTGTCAAGCAAAAAGTATCAACAAGTGCAGTGAATTCAAGCCAATGTAAATTCCGCAAACCTTATTGAAATTAAAATGGTTTGTAATACCTTACTCCCAAAATCAACTACTCCAAGTGAATATCCTACATATTGCTGCAGAATGCTATCCAGCCGCTAAAGCAGGCGGATTAGGCGATGTTGTTGGCGCATTACCCAAATACCTCAATCAAGCTGGACACAAAGCCGCTGTGCTCATTCCTGGTTACCGACAAAAATGGATCATCAACCAGCCTTTCGAACACATTTGGAGCGGACTCGTTCGCTTGGGCGACATTAAAATCCCCGTACATATTCGCCGCCACACTGGCGATTCACTTGGTTTCGAATTACTCATCGCTGATATTCCTGGTCTTTTCGATCGTGAAGGAATCTACACCGATCCGCAATCTGGCTTTGGTTATTCCGATGAAACCGAGCGATATATTGTATTTCAGCAATGTGCCTTGCAGTATATCCAATCGCTCGACCAAAAGCCCAATGTTATTCATTGCCACGATCACCACACAGGACTCATTCCCTTTATGGTGAAACATTGCCCTGAATTCAGAAACCTTTCCCACATTCCTGCCATTTTCACCATCCACAATGGAGTATATCATGGTTCTTTCGGATGGTCAAAAGCCTGGATACTCCCATGGTATGATGCCGATGCCAACGGACTCCTCGATTGGGCCGGAAATATCAATCCGCTAGCTTGCGGCATCAAATGCTGCTGGAAACTCACAACCGTTTCTCCTGGATATTTGCTAGAGTTGCTAGCGTCTTCAAATGGTCTTGAATGGCTTATTAGAAACGAATTGCCTAAATCGCAAGGCATTCTCAACGGTATCGATACTCAGGTTTGGGACCCCGAATCAGATCCACTCATCGAAAACCGATTTTACAACGATATCAGCAGGTTTAAGTCAGACAACAAAGCCGTTCTCAGGAAACGTTTCGACATTCATGCCGATCAACCGCTCATCACTTTTATCGGTCGCTTGGTAGCGGAAAAAGGAGCCGATCTCCTGCCTGATGCCATTGCAAAATTCCTCCACGAAGGTGGAAAAGCCTCATTTGTAGTGCTTGGAACTGGCGATCCAAATCTAAAAGATGCCTTTCTTACCATGAAGCATCATTTTACCTCTTGGTTCGATACTTCCATCGAATACAACGAAGCTCTTTCACATCAACTCTACGCTGGAAGCGACTTCCTTGTAATGCCTTCCCGAGTTGAACCTTGCGGACTAAATCAACTCTACGCTTTCCGATATGGTACTATCCCAATCGTTAGGGCTACAGGCGGTTTAGCAGATACTGTTACAGATGTTTCACAACCAAACGGAAATGGAATTCGATTCGACCACTTCTCAGTGGATGCCCTTGCCGCAAGTTTTCATCGAGCCACTGCAGTTTATCATCATCCTGAAGCCATGAACCAACTTCGAGCACACAACATGAGTCTCGATTATAGCTGGGAAAAAGCAGCCAATTCATACATTCATATATATCAAAGCACATAACATTTATGAGCGCAATTATTAAAATGGTATGCCTGATTTTAGGCGGTGGACAAGGAAGCAGATTGTATCCTCTTACATCAAGTCGATCAAAACCTGCCGTTCCAATTGGAGGGAAATACCGTCTCATCGATATCCCAATTTCAAACTGTATCAATTCTGGCGTTCGCCGGATGTTTGTCCTTACTCAGTTCAACTCCGCGTCGCTGAACCGACACATCAAAAATACCTATCAATTCGATAGCTTCAGTCCAGGATTTGTGGATATCCTTGCTGCTGAACAAACACCCGGTTCCGACAAATGGTTCCAAGGAACAGCCGATGCGGTGCGCCAAAGCATGCATCACCTCAGTTCACATGAGTACGATTATGTACTTATTCTGAGCGGTGATCAACTGTACCAGATGGATTTTAAGCAAATGGCCGAATTCCACATTTCACAAAAAGCGGATCTCACCATAGCCACAATTCCAGTGGTAGCTAAGGAAGCCTCCGAATTCGGAATCATGAAAGTGGATAAAAAAGGATACATCAGCTCATTCATCGAAAAACCAGCTGCTCCACTCCTACCCGACTGGACTTCCCCCGTCCAAAACACACTCAAGAAAAAAGGTCGCGAATACCTCGCTTCTATGGGTATCTATATTTTCAAAAAAGAAGCACTCGAGAAACTGTTCGAAGATCATCCCGACGCAACCGACTTTGGGAAAGCCATCATCCCTGCTGCAATTCAATCAGGATATAGTGTTGCTTCATACCAATTTGATGATTATTGGACCGACATCGGAAATATCCGCTCCTTCTATGAAGCAAATTTGGAACTGTGTGGAGATATCCCTCGGTACAATTTGTTCGATAACCACAAACGCGTTTTTACACGCTCTCGCGCATTGGCTCCATCGAAATTCTTCGGAACAAGACTCAACAAATCGATCGTGGCCGAAGGATGCATCATTCATGCTAAACTAATCGATTACAGCCTGATCGGAATCCGTTCAAGAATTGGTGCCAAAACAGTGGTAAAAAATTCAATTGTGATGGGAAATGACTTCTATCAAACGCTCGAAGAAATCGTCCACAAGAAGGGCGAAATCCATGTTGGAATTGGTAAAAATTGCCACATCGAACAAGCCATCATCGACAAAGATTGCCGCATCGGCGACAACGTAGTGATCAAAGGAGGCGATCATCTTCAAAATATTGAAACCGAAATGTATTGCATTGTTGATGGAATCATTGTGGTGAAGAAAAAAGCAATCATCCCAAGTGGGTCGAAAATCGGCGCATAGAATCTAGTTTTTAGACTTATCTAAATTTATTTTTCGCAAGATAAAAATCCTATCTTTGTGTTGAAATTGATTTGGGTATGAAGTTGATTAAAAGTCTATTGATTTTCCTCCCGTTGCTGATTCTTGCATCTTGCGGTAACACAGCTAACCCTAGCGGGGGAAAGAAAAAGATCGTAGTAACCACCGGCATGGTAGGTGATGCTGTAAAAAACCTTGTTGGCGATATCGCAGAAGTGGAAGTTCTGATGGGTGCTGGAGTAGATCCTCACCTGTACAAAGCTTCCCAGGGCGACATGGAAAAGCTCTCGAAAGCCGATATAATCGTTTACAACGGTCACCATTTGGAAGGTAAAATGACAGAGGTGTTCGAAAAAATGCGTCGCAACAAGCCTGTTATTCCATTGGCAGAACTTGTTCATGAAAACCGCTACCAGCGTGCGCAAGAAGGCAGCAATATGATTGATCCACATATCTGGATGGACATCAAATCGTGGTCAACTGGAATTAGCAATCTCCGGGAAGATCTTATCGATCTATTCCCTAACGATTCGGCAAAGATTGAAAGCAACCACGACCAATATCAAAAGGAGCTCATCAAAACAGATTACCAAATTGAGCTCTTGATAGGTTCAATACCAACAAACCAAAGGGTAATCATTACCTCGCACGATGCATTTCGATATTTTGGATTGAATTATGGCATCGAAGTGAAAGGCTTACAAGGCGTTTCAACTGTTTCCGAATATGGGCTGCGCGATGTAAGCGATATGGTGAATTTCATTGTGAACCGAAAAATCAAAGCTGTGTTCGTTGAAAGTTCAGTTTCGGATAAATCATTGCAAGCCGTGATTGAAGGATGCGCAAAAAAAGGCCATCAAGTGGTAATTGGAGGAAAGCTACACTCTGATGCCCTCGGAGCAGAAGGAACGCCCGAAGGTACTTACTGCGGAATGCTGCTTCACAATGCCCGAACAATCCAAAAAGCCCTGAAATAAGCATGATCATCAACGTTCAGGATCCTTCGCTCGAAGCACACAATCTCACAGTTATTTACCACAGGAAACCAGTACTTTGGAACATCGATTTTTCCCTTCCCAAAGGTGAAATCATCGGAATCATGGGACCAAACGGCGCGGGCAAATCAACCCTCATCAAAGCCATTCTCGAACTCGCTCCATTGAATTCTGGATATTCAAAAATCTTCGGAAAATCCCTAAACGAAGTACGAAAGAAAGTAAGCTATATCCCACAACGTCAAACCATTGATTGGGATTTCCCCGCATCCGTCTCCGATGTAGTCATGATGGGAAGATACCCTTCATTAGGGCTCTTTAAACGCATCACCAAAAGCGACCGCGAAATCGTGCGCCTTGCACTCGAACAGGTGAACATGACCGAATACGCCAATCGTCAAATTTCACAGCTTTCAGGTGGCCAACAACAGCGCGTGTTTTTAGCTCGTGCCTTAGCTCAACAGGCAGATTTGTATTTATTGGATGAACCTTTTGTAGGTGTCGACGCATCCACCGAGGCAGCTATCATGCAACTGCTTCGAACCATGAAAAACGAAGGCAAAACCATTGTTGTAGTCCACCACGATTTGCACACAGCTGCCGAATATTTCAATTGGTTGGTGCTCATCAATGCTTCACTCATTGCAAGCGGCCCTACCGAAAAAGTTTTCACCGACGAACTTCTTCGAAACACCTACAGCGGCAAACTTACCGTGCTATCACAAGTGGGCGATGTAATGCGTGAACAGAATTTCCCGGTGCGCGAAAAATGACCTCAGATCAATTTATCGGATTTTTACTTCTCGAAGAGCCCAACGTTCGGATGGTCGTTGCAGGAACACTTTTGCTCTGCGGAATGGCAGCATTGGTAGGCTGTTTCACCTTTCTTAGGAAACGTTCATTAGTAGGTGATGCCGTTTCTCACAGCGTGCTGCCAGGAATTTGCATGGCGTTCCTCCTCAGTGGAGAAAAAAATCCAATCATCTTGCTTCTTGGTGCTTTAGCAACAGGATTACTTTCGCTGATTTTGATGGAAGTCTTAAGTAGAAACAGACTCACACGACCTGATACTGCTATTTCATTGATGCTTTCGTTTTTCTTCGGATTGGGCATTCTTTTACTCACCTACATTCAACACCAAGGAAATGCAGCACAGGCAGGACTCGACAAATTCATTTTCGGCAAAGCAGCATCAATCACTGAAGCCGATTTAAGGCTATTTCTTTTCTCAGGAATATTCATCACTGCTTCTGTAGCAATCTTATTAAGAGGATTTTACTTGATTTCCTTCGATGAGGATTTTGCACGTGCAACTGGATTCCCCATCAAGTTCTTGAGACTATCGTTGTCGGTACTTACCGTGTGGACTGTCGCCATTGGTATTCAAGCAGTTGGAGTGGTTTTAATGGCTGCTTTGCTCATCACGCCTGCTCTTGCGGCTCGCTTTTGGACCCATTCGATTGGGAGGATGCTTGTTATTGCTGCCCTTTTCGGGATGATTGCAGGTTATACCGGATCGTTTGTTTCTTACCTAGCTCCAGCCATGCCAACCGGCCCGTGGATAGTTGTAATGGCGACTTTCATTGCCATTGTATCGATGTTTCTTGCTCCTGGCAGAGGATTGTTGGCACGTTGGAACACCCGAAGTAAAAACCGAGAAAAAACACTGTTGGAGAATATCCTGAAACTCTTCTACCAAATCGGTGAAAAGTCAGGGCAATTGCAAGGAAACATCCTTGAAGAAGATCTCCTCAACCATCGAGCATTTGGGCACGATGAACTTCGTAAAGGATTGAAACGGTTAACCTCCAAAAATCTTCTGGAATCGAACCTGCTAACTTATCGCCTCACCAACCAAGGATTGCTAGAAGCACAAAGAATCGTTCGCTTACACCGCTTGTGGGAGTTGTACTTACAACGTTATCTGCACCTTGAACCTGATCATGTGCACGATGATGCTGAAGCGATGGAGCACGTGATCACTCCTGAAATCGAAGCCCAACTGGAGCTCATTCTCGGCAATCCAGAAACAGATCCTCACAATACCATTATTCCTCCGAAGGCATGAATGTAAACGACATACAAATCGTTCTCACAGCGAGCCTCGTTACGCTTGCATGCGTTATTCCGGGATGTTTCCTTGTGCTGCGCCGGATGACAATGTTTGGAGACGCTATTTCACATGCTGTTTTACCGGGCATTGTGGCTGCATTTCTTTTCTCAGGCAGCCTCAATGGAATTGCGATGATCATTGGCGCATCACTAACAGGCTTGCTAGTTACATTGTTGATCGAATTGATCCAAAAGAAAATGCGGATCAGTCCCGACGCCTCCATTGGAATCACCTACACATTCCTATTTGCTATCGGAGTGATCATGGTGAGCCTACTCAGCAATCAAACCGATCTTGACCAAGAATGTGTGCTTTATGGCGACATTACCTTGGTGCCGCTCGATTTGGGCATGTGGGGAATCCCTCGTCAAATCTGGATTGCATCCATCCTCGATATCGTTCTAATCATCACTTTATTGGTTGGTTACCGCGGTTTGTGGGTGAGCACTTTCGACCCATCTTTTGCAGCAGCCACGGGCATTGCCACCGTTTTCTGGCATTATCTCCTGATGGGCATGGTTTCACTTTCAACCGTAACAGCATTCGAATCGGTTGGAGCAATTATGGTAATCGCCTTGCTTACAGGTCCAGCAGCAACAGCCGCTTTGTTTGCACGTTCGCTTCCGCGGATGCTTGTAATTGCAAGCATTTCAGGAATTATCAGCTGTATTCTAGGATACATTCTAGCCACAATACTAGATGCTTCCATCGCCGGAGCAATTGCGGTAATGAACGGGCTATTGTTTTTTATATCACTTCTAATTAGAAAATTTATTAGAAATTAATGATTATGTAATTCAAATAATTATTGGTTTTAAATGTAATAGGAAATGCACGCTTAATTTAGATTCAGATCAAAATTAATCAATGCTGCAATGGTCTTTTCTTAATCATTCCGCCACGGGTGTCTTTTACACTATTCATCACTACGAAAGCTGTTGGTTCAATCCGTTGGATTTCTGCATTTAATTTATTCAATTCCAATCGTGTAATTACCGTATAAATGATATCTACTTCCTTGAGTTCTCCACGCTTCCCAAATCCACGCTTTCCAGAATAAACAGTCACACCACGGCCCATTTGGTTGATAATCATTTGTCGAATTTCTTCATTTCGCGCCGATACGATTGTAACTCCAATATACTCTTCAATTCCTTCGATAATAAAATCTAATGTTCTTGATGCAGCGAAATAGGTGATCATCGAATACATGGCCACTTCAACACCCAAAAAATAAGCTGCTACACTAAAAATCAAAATATTAATCACAATGATAACATCCCCAATCGTAACACCGAATTTACGACTCAAATAAATGGCAAGCACCTCAGTTCCATCAATTACAGCACCTCCACGAATCGAAAATCCAATGCCTGCACCAAGCAACATTCCACCAAACAACGACACCAACAAATTGTCGTTCGTTACATCTGGAAATGGAACCAATGCCAATACAATAGCCAACAAGCCAATGGAAAGCGCGGTTTTCATGGCAAATTGCTTCCCCATTGTATTGTAACCCAAAATGATGAATGGTATATTGATCCCAACGATCAACAATGGCAAAGGCACTCCAGTAATAATAGACGCCAACAATGAAATTCCAGTAGCACCACCATCAATAAATCCGTTGGTTAATAAAAAACCCTTAAAACCAAATGCTGCACAAAAAACACCTAAAGTCATTAAAGAAAAATCTTTCATGATCCTGCGCAACATGAAAAGCAAATCTTTGTGTCCGCGAGCTAATTGAAATTTAGAATATTGAGTATTCTCCGGTCGACCACGGTATTTAGCCTTTAGAACACTTCGAATAATCAGGTCTTTCCAGAATTTATTCATTTTCATTTCTCACTGTATTTTGAAGGGTAAAGAAAATCAATTTCATTAATTAAATCATGTTAAATCAACATGAACAACCTGCTACAATAACCACTTGCTCCGAAGTTAGTTTCTTCAATAACAATTGAAATGCTTCAGCATATTCTTCCAGTTTAGCATCTTCCAGATCCTCACCAATATATTCAGTTGAGAGTTTTTTTAGTTCCTCTAAAACCAATCGTGTTGTCTTTGTTGGCTTGTGCACAAAGATTAAATATTCACATAAATAAACTCCATAATTTACCGATTCTTTGGGCTTACTTATTATCCAAGACCGATCGGAGGCTTTTAATTCATTATGAATACCAATACTGTATGTAAATTCAAACTGATCAGTAATTGTAATTTTTTGAATTTCACTTTTCAAAATTGATTTCTCTTGAATTAACTGATACACTTTAAATTTCTCTTTTTTAGGATCGTTTGGATAATTATATGCATAACTAATTCTATCTTGATAAAACGTAAATGAATCATCTGAAAATGCTGTTGGATAGCCTAATACCCTTAATAAATAGGCTTGATTGCCCATCGAATCGTTCGAAAAATAACCATCTGCCACATAGTTATATGCTTTAATTGACTCACCTTGATTTGTTTGAATGATAAAAGTGAAATGCTGACCATTGTATTCAGCTTTAACATCAGAATAAATACAAATAATAAGAGAAATGATGAAGATTATCTTTTTCATTTTAGCAGTTTCAGCTGTCAAATATACCCTTAATTTTACAGCTTACTTGTTTACCTATACACACATTCATCTATGTCACTCACGCTTAAAGAAGCCATCCAACACGTACAGGATTTCCACCATGCTTTCAAGTTGCCAGTTCGTTTCGAACCAACAGCAGTTCTATCAGACCAAGAAAGAATGCTTCGTTTCAACCTAATGAAGGAAGAAAATGAAGAATACCTCGAAGCTGCCGAAAGAGGCGACATTGTTGAAATTGCAGATGCACTTGGCGATATGCTTTACATTCTTTGTGGAACCATCAATGCACATGGTTTACAAGAATACATGGCACCCGTTTTTGAGGAAATCCAACGCAGCAACATGAGTAAACTCGATGAGAACGGCCAACCGATCTACCGCGAAGATGGCAAGGTGATGAAATCAGACCGATACTTCAAACCGAATCTTTACGCCATATTGGAAAAGTAATTCGGCTTATTGCCCTGGAGGTGGTCCAATCGGATTGGTTCCATAACCCGGTTCCCTTGGTCCAAAAACTCCGGGAGGAGCTCCTGCTGCAGGCTTGAAACTTCTCAAAGTGTAAGTGAAGGTCAACATGAAATACCTATTCAAAACACGTGTGATATTGTCTTCCACAAAGGTTTCGGTTACGGTTCTGGTAATACTGTTGTTTTGATTTAAAATATCAAAAGCTGAAATCTTTAATTCGCCAGCTTGATTTTTCAGGAATTTATATCCCAAATAGGCATTCCACAAAATAAATTGCTGATCAAACCCTTCGCCTAATCCAATGAATTGATTGTAATTGAAATCCGAATTCAACACAAATCTTTTCGATGGCATCCAGTTGATTTTCGCGCCAGCTGTATGAATTTGATAATTGTTATTTAACTGAGGCTGAAGAGAATTTTCTACAATATTCCAACCTCCGTTGTATGACAAGGTAAAATCAAGTTTTTCGCTGATATTACTTGCGATAACAACTCCTCCACTCCACATGGTATTTGCGGTTTCATTGCGAATTCCATTCACCATACCTGGTGTCAAGATGTAATTATTACCAGCCTGGAAATTCAATGTGCTTTTTAGAAATTTCAGTGGTGTGCTGTAAGTTAAAAGCGATCGAATTGCAACATAACCGTTCATATTTACCGGGCGACTTAATTGCGCTCCTGGACGTAAATTTATCCCCTCATACACGGTTGTATCGCCGTTAGCCAATAAAGTAGCATTTGCAATGTACTGATTGGTGAATGAGGCACTTCCATTAAAAAACAAAGATCTGCTCGTATTGGCATTTGTAGTTCCAAAACGGGCAGTGATGGATTGTGAAAACTCTTGTTTCAAATCTGGATTTCCAGTGCTCAATTGAAGCGGATTGCTATTGTCGACTACGTTTTGCAATTGAGCTACACTGGGAGAATTGGTATTGCTTCGGTAAAACAACCGAAGGTTTGTGGCTGAACTGAATTTGTAATTAAGCATCGCAAATGGCAAAACATTCACCCACGATTTTCGAAGCGATAATCCTTCAGGAAAAGTAGTTTCATTCGCCAGCGTAAATTGTTGCACGTTGAAATTAATTACACCCATCAATTTCGGCGATCTAAGTCGGATTCCCGCGCCACCTCTTTGAATGGTTTGCGTGTTATTGAATTGATTGCTCAACGAAGAATCCAATCGGGTTAATTCGTTGGTAATGGAATCGTTTCGAAACGTCCGCTTGTCAGAGTAATTGTAAGTAATCGATGGAGCATAACTCAAAAACAACTGCATCACTTTGCCCAAAGGCTCGGTGTATGTGAGGTTGGAAGAATATGTCTGACTGTTTGTGTAATTCTCACCTTTCTGCTTGAAAGTGATGGTTGAATCGAACTGCGAAAAATCATTCGAAGTGGTGAGATCAGAATTACCATTGCGTTCATTCCAATCGGCATTCAGCGCCAATGAAACCGTTCTACCTGTTTTTTTGAATCGGTGACGAATCAGAAGGTTGTTATTGACACTGTAAGGTGTATTCGCAGAACTGTTAATGGTTTTGGTATTGCTTAATGATGCATCAGAATTGATTCTTGTAGCACCATCGAGATCGGATCCAGCTTGATTTCCTTGCCAAGAAATTCGAGGGGTATAAATAATTGAATTCATCGTATCGAGCGTGTATTCGATTCGAAGGTTTAACCTATGATTCAAATTGTTCGACCACGAGGTATTGGTTTCGTTGTAGTTCTGTGTAGTGGTATCGTTGAGGAAAAATGCTCGATTTACAGTTTTATCGGTTGCATTGTAAGTGTTGTTGAAGAAATAGCTTCCCTGGAACTTCAATTTTGGAGACAGCGAATCAGAGTAATTTATTCCTAATGTATGCGTGGTGTTGATTCCATTCGATTGATTTACCATGAAATTCGACGGATCCGATGCACCCGGAACCATGCCCATCATGCGCATCATTCCACCGCCGCCACCTCCGCCGCCAGCGCGCCCACCACCAGCCGAACCACCTGTTAGACCAATTAAATCTTGAGATGAAAAATTCTGCTGGTTGATATTATTGGATTGCCCAAGAATGGTAAACTTTCGATTTCCCTTGAATTTGTTGTAGTTAAAACCAGCGTTAAATCGATCGTCTGTGCCATATCCACCATAAAACTTGCCGAAACTGGCATTTTTCATTCCTCCACCGCGCGTAATTACATTGATCGAACGACGCGAATTGCCGTCATCAAACCCAGTAAATTGCGCTTGATCACTCAATCTATCAAACACTTGAATTTTTTCAACGACTTCGGCAGGCAGATTTTTTAAAGCGGTTGCAGCATCATCACCAAAAAACTCCTTCCCATCAATCAAAACCTTCTGCACTGTTTCTCCGCCAGCTTTCAAGGTGCCATTTTCGACCGTCATGCCGGGCATTTTCTTCACCAAGTCTTCCAAATTCGCATCTGGATTGGTTTTAAAAGCGGCTGCATTAAATTGTGTGGTGTCGCCTTTTTGCTCCGTTCGAACCTGAGCTCCTTCAACATTTAACTCCTTTAGATTCTTAGAATCCACTTCCAAAAAAATTGGCCCCGTTCGAACAGGTTCATTCGCAACTACAATCGATTTATATTGGTATTTATAACCGACAGATCTAATTTGTAAAATGTAATTACCCGCGTCCACATTGTTGATCGAAAAAATTCCCTCCGGGGAAGTTGGAGCCCCCTTGTAAATGGAAGAATCAGGTTTCAAAAGCACTGCACCGGCACCTGGAATCGGTTCTTGGCTAGCTTTGTCCATCACCCGACCTCGTACCGATGATTGTGCATCGAGCCCGGAAACGAAGAACATTGATAGAAAAACAAGAAGGATTGTGGAACGTATGGATATATTCATTCTGAGGAAATTCTAAGCAAAGGTAGGATTTAGCAGCAAGGCTAAAACTCTTTTGGATGATATTGGTTTAAACATGAAAAACATATATCATTGAATTGCTCAGCAATAAATTAGATTGAATCCTTTAGACATGTTAAAATTGATCGAAATAGAAATTCAAAAAATACTTGATTTAGCATTATCTATTCCTATCCAACAATTGCTTTGCCTTCTTCATGAATTCTTCAGGCATTTCAACAGGTGGCGCATGGAATGGCTTAATTCGAGCATCTACAATCAACGAACCTTTGCAGCCCCAATGTTTATTTTCTGTGAAACTTCCTACACCATAAACATCATGCGATGGATTGGATCTTGTAAAGGTTACCCAGAGCCAATTCCCCAATGTTTTCGATACAAATGATGCATCATCACACAATGTGATAAATGGAAATTCTGATGCCAATTCCAACGGAAGCTTCTCCGTCAATCGCAGCAATTCGTGCTTTGCAGATTCGTAATTTGTGAATTTAGGTCCACTAACCGACAAAACTCCAGGAAAAACAAAGTGTAGATCACTGAAACCATCAGGCAATTCAACATTGTTCGGAATTGTATTCCCCAATTTCCTGCTGGAATTTCCAGTTGCAGCCAAAACAAGTTTAGATCCTGTATTCAACCCATCACCACTATAATCAAGGGTATCTATTGTGGTTTGGGTGTGAAAATGTAAATCGCGACTTAAATCGATTCTCTCTAAAATGTGCTCGAAAAAAGCCTGTTCATGGTGTGTCGTAAGCGCTTGATTGTCTTCTTTCGCAGCAATGAAAAGCCATTTCGCCAAACTTAACTGCCCAGTTCCTAAAATATGATTTGAAATCGTGAGCAATTCTGCCGGGCGGCGATCTTCTTTCAAAAATGGCGTGTAACGTTCCGATCCAATAGCCAATAACAATGGATGAACTCCTGCAGCATCTACTGCATGAACTTCATGAACACCAGGCAATTCACTCTTAATCGCACCTCCAGTTAATTCATGGATTAATGCACCAAAAGCAGTATCTTCTTGAGGAGGTCTTCCAACAACGGTGAATGGCCAAATCGCATCTTTCCGATGATATACATTGTGCACGCGCATCAATGGGAATGGATGCTTTAAACTGTAATAGCCAAGATGGTCGCCAAATGGACCTTCCAGCTTATTTTCATTCGGATAAACTTCACCAGTGATAACAAAATCAGCATCTGCACTGATACAGAACCCTTCTTGATCATAAAAATACCGAAACCTGCGATTGTTCAAAGCTCCGGCGAATGTCATTTCTGAAAGCCCTTCAGGCAAAGGCATTACAGCACCTAAAATATGCGATGGCGGACCACCAACAAAAATGCTCACTTTTAAAGGCAAATTCTTTGCATTTGTCTTGCTTTGATGCACGCCAATTCCTCGATGCAACTGATAATGCAATCCAATTTCTTGATCTTGGATATAATCATTTCCACCCAATTGAATTCTGTACATGCCTAAATTGGCATTCATAATTCCAGGCTTATCAATATCTTCAGTGTAAACTGCAGGCAAAGTAACGAAAGGCCCGCCATCATTGGGCCAATGTACAATTTGAGGAATATCGCTGATTTTACATTTCCCAAATGCAACAGGCTTCGAAAATATAGACTTAGAAGGAAGTGCCTTTATTGCTAATAATGGGATCGCCAAATTGTCTAAAGGGTGCTTCAAAGCTTGCATTGGATCGGTTTTCAGTGCAATCAACTTCTGAATATTCTTCCAAGTATCACGAAACATGAATTTGCTTCGATCAATATCCCCAAAAAGATTAGATACTGCCGGAAACTTAGAGCCTTTCACACGTTCAAATAGAACCGCCTTACCATTTCGCTCGAAAGTTTCTAAATGAATAGCCGACATTTCCAAGTACGGATCTACCTCATCCTTAATGCGTAACAAATGACCATTTTTCTCAAGATCAGCAACGCAATGTGCAAGACTTTTATATCCCATGACGGCAGCAAGTTAACGATTCAACCGCAATACAACAGCATTCTTGGATTTTGGTTCGCCGAGTTTCACATTCTATTAAAATAAAAATCCCCGAAACGAATTAATCGAATCGGGGAAATCAAATGAATTAGATTATTATTTCGTACGAACAGTAACTGTTGTATTGTTATTTACTGTTCCACCTGCATTTTTAATTTTCTGATGAATTTCTGCTCTGCGCAATTGCAAATCCAATTCACGATCTTCACGCTCACGCTTAGCTACATCAGCCAAAACGATTTTATAATTCACTGTTAAATTGAAATAAAACTGCACAGTTGGCTCAACCATATCTGGGTTCAATACCACGTCGAATTGATTGTATGGAACTTTTTCATAATAAATTGTCGACATTTTTTCGGTATAATTAATTTCAATGGGCTTTTCTTTCCCAGGCTTTGTAGGCTTAACCTTCGGAACAGTCGTATTTGCAGCTGTATATTTCATATATCTTTCCATCGGATAAACAGAACCTTGTGTACTTCCATATTGCTGCGCTTCTACTGTAAAACCCATGCGATCGTAAGATTCCACTTTGCGATTAATTATTTCCTCTGCTTTTGCACGCAATTGATCATAAATTTTATCCATATCTGCAACATTGTAATCAATTTTCACCAAATCATAAATCTCTGCTTTGGCCGCTGCACTAATCAAATCGTTCACGCGATCATGGTTATCAAATTTCACGTGAATATTCTTTTTCATTTCAAATCCTGCTGGAACTTCATTAAATGTTTTTGAATATTTCTTTTCAGTCGATTCGAAGTCATATTTTGGAACCATCGAAATAAAATCAACATGCGTATTTGCAATTGAAATTCCCACTTTTAATAATTCTTCAAATACATTATTTAATCTTATATCCATCATTGAATCAGTCTCTTCTATCGTTTCACCAACCTGCGTTACACTCAAAATTGCCACATAAGATGTTGCCTTCATATTGATCATTACATCCGCTTTTACAGGTGTAATTGTGCTATTATAACTTGGATTTAAATTTACTCCTTTAGGTTGTTGATATGGAATATATCCATTTCCATAAGAATCATTGCTGTAAATATTATTACCTGTAGATGAGGCATTTACAGCATTTCCAGCCGATTGAGCATTTAATTGAATGGCTGAAAATATTACCAGCGCAGAGAGAATTATTTTTTTCATGGTGTCGAATTTTGCTGCCTTTATGGTTGAAAATAAAAGAGGTTCATTTCAACACGAAAAAAAATTATTTATTTTTCATATGTACTGTATTTCAGCACTTTATTTTGCCGGCCGCCGAATCAATATTTCGTTCAATTACACATTTTGGTCGGCGCCACGCTTTCCGCGCTACGCACTTTCGCTCCGCTTCAGTGGGTAGCCAGCTCCAATCGCTGCCGGAATTCACCAATAACATCCAAATTCCAAATTCGCGTGCATCACCATCGTACAACAAAAAATCCCTGAACCATAATTGGAACAGGGATTTTCGAATGATTTGAAAATGCGAATTACTTCACACTCGCTTTAATGATGTTTAGTGCAGCACCAGCTTTGAACCACTCAATTTGTTGTTCGTTATAGCTGTGGTTCACCTGAATGCTATCAGAAGTTCCGTCGCTGTGGTTAAATACCATAGTTAATGGAGTGTTTGGAGCAAACGATGTTAATCCAAGAATATCGATAGTGTCATTCTCTTGAATTTTCTCATAATCGGCTTTGTCGGCAAATGTAAGCGCCAACATACCTTGCTTCTTCAAGTTGGTTTCATGGATACGTGCAAAACTCTTCACAAGAACCGCACGAACACCCAAATGTCTAGGTTCCATCGCAGCATGCTCACGGCTCGAACCTTCACCATAATTTTCATCACCAACTACGACAGATCCAATTCCTGCTGCTTTGTAAGCACGTTGAGTAGCTGGAACAGGACCGTATTCTCCTGTTAATTGATTCTTCACGTTATCGGTTTTCTCATTGAAGAAATTCACCGCACCGATCAACATATTGTTAGAGATGTTGTCTAAGTGACCACGGAATTTCAACCACGGACCAGCCATAGAAATATGGTCTGTTGTACACTTGCCTTTCGCTTTGATCAACAATTTCAATCCATGAAGATCCACTCCATCCCAAGGTGTGAAAGATTCTAGCAATTGTAAACGTGTGCTATCAGGTGATACCAGAACTTGAATGTTCGAACCATCTTCCGCTGGAGCTTGATAACCTGCATCTTCCACCGCAAATCCGCGTGCTGGAAGTTCTACACCTGTTGGTTCATCCAACTTCACAGCAACACCGTCGGCATTAATTAATGTATCGGTAATTGGATTAAAGGTAAGATCTCCTGCGATTGCAATAGCTGTAACCAATTCAGGTGAACCTACAAATGCAAATGTGTTTGGATTTCCATCGGCACGCTTTGCAAAGTTTCTGTTGAACGAGTGAACGATGGTGTTTTTCTCTTGTTTTTCTGCACCAACACGATCCCACATCCCGATACAAGGTCCGCAGGCATTTGCAAAAACTTTTGCTCCAATTTTATCGAACACTTCCAAGAATCCGTCGCGCTCAATAGTGTAACGAACTTGTTCAGATCCAGGTGTGATGGTAAATTCAGCTTTTGGCGCCAATTTTTTATCCGCCGCTTGGCGAGCGAGAGAAACCGAACGGCTAATGTCTTCATAGGAAGAGTTTGTGCAAGAACCGATCAAGCCAACATCTACTTTGGTAGGCCAACCGTTTGCTGCAGCAACTTCTTTCATTTTAGAAATTGGAGTTGCCAAATCTGGAGTGAATGGCCCGTTCAAGTGTGGTTCCAATTCATCCAAATTGATTTCAATCACTTGATCGAAATATTGTTCTGGATTTGCATAAACTTCCGCATCTGCAGTAAGGTGTGGACGAATTCCGTTTGCCAAATCTGCAATTTCTGCACGACCAGTTGAACGCAAGTAACGTTCCATTGAATCGTCGTAACCAAAAGTGGATGTAGTTGCTCCAATTTCAGCACCCATGTTGCAAATGGTTCCTTTTCCGGTGCAGCTCATTGATGTAGCACCTTCGCCGAAATATTCTACAATAGCACCGGTTCCACCTTTAACGGTAAGGATTCCAGCCACTTTCAAAATCACGTCTTTCGGGGAAGTCCAACCGCTAAGTTTACCGGTCAATTTCACACCGATCAACTTAGGCCATTTCAATTCCCAAGCTAAACCAGCCATCACATCGCAAGCATCTGCACCACCAACACCGATTGCAATCATGCCCAATCCACCTGCATTTACAGTGTGCGAATCGGTTCCGATCATCATCCCGCCAGGGAAAGCATAGTTTTCAAGTACCACTTGGTGAATAATTCCAGCACCTGGTTTCCAGAAGCCAATTCCATATTTATTGGAAATTGACGCGAGGAAATCGTAAACTTCTTTGTTTCCAGTAACTGCTTTATTGAGGTCGGTTGCTGAATCAACTTGCGCTGTAATCAAGTGATCGCAATGCACTGAAGATGGAACGGCAACTTTTGGGCGGCCTGCTTGCATGAACTGAAGCAAAGCCATTTGAGCAGTTGCATCTTGCATCGCAACACGATCCGGCGCAAAGTCAACGTAGTCCTTACCTCTTTCGAATGCTTTTGAAGCAGGGTTTTCCCAAAGGTGAGCGTAAAGGATTTTTTCTGACAAAGTGAGGGGCTTGCCTGTATTTTTACGGGCTGCTTCAATACGTTCGCCGAATCGGGCGTAAACGTTGCGGATCATTTCGAGATCAAATGCCATGCTTTTTATAGTTATTTATTTGAAAATCAGATTTTTGTGCATTTTCTAATGCAATGGCTAAAATAAGGCACTCGCACCATCCATACAAGTAAAACCATTTTAAATTAGGAAATGTTTTTGGCAAATGGTCTAGGTTACTTCACTGTACACACATAACTTTCAAATTCTTTCTTCAATACTCTAGCATTTAGGATCATTTTACCAACCAAACCTGTTTCACACATTTCAACTTTACTGCCCTCTACTGTGCAACCAAATTCTGTTGAAGTGTCGACGCATTTGTATTCGAAGCATTTATTTCAAGAACCAAATATTAAAAGGACTACAGAAAATGAAAGCAACATTTTTTTATAATTCAAATATAATTGAACGAAAAATTTTTGCGAATTAAAAATCCAAAATTGTCTATTAAAACCAACATGAACTAGAGTTAATTTACAATAATAATTCTACTGATAATACATATAAGAAGTAGTTTATCAACAAGCTATTGGCTGGCTAAAATTAATTCCGACATTCGCCCTGCACTGTATCGGTCAACCTAGATCGGATTATCATGAATGAATTTGCTGAAACAACAGATGCTGCCGAATTGGTTATTAACCTAATTCAACGCAGTGCTCTCAATATATTTCTAACCGGAAAGGCTGGAACAGGGAAGACTACACTTATTCGTAAAGTCTGTGAAACCACTTATAAAAGGTTTGCAATCCTCGCTCCTACTGGAGTTGCAGCCATCAATGCTGGTGGTGTTACTATCCATTCATTCCTTCGGGTTCATCCACATACTTTTTTACCTAGCGGACAAGTTCCTCCCGGAGAAGGGAATCGTTTCGAAACGTCATTTACACTAGGCAGAAACATGCGATTGACGAAGGATAGGATTCAAATTCTTCGGAATATCGACCTACTTATTATCGATGAAATTTCGATGGTTCGATGCGATTTGCTTGATGCAATGGATACAATCCTTCGAAAGTACCGTCAAAATCAAGCGCCTTTTGGTGGTGTTCAATTGCTCATGAGTGGAGATTTGTACCAATTGCCTCCAGTGGTGAAAGAAGAGGACGCTAGATTGCTCAAAGAGTTTTATCCGTCTTTTTATTTCTACGAATCCAAAGCACTCCAAAAAGCAGGTTTCTTACCGATAGAATTGAAAGAAGTATACCGCCAATCGGATCCTATTTTTCTCAATATTCTAAACGAAATCAGAGAAGGATATCTAACCCACGAGTCGGCTCATTTACTTGAAGCAAGATACAATCCCAATCCGCCAGAGAATTCAAATGATGGCTACATAACACTTACTTCACATGTGGCTCAAGCTGAGAGAATAAATGCTCAAAAACTAGAATCGCTCAAAGCAACAAAGTTTTCTTTTGATGCACGAATTGAAGGTGAATTCCCTCAACAAGCCTATCCAACAGACCAACAACTCATCTTGAAATTAGGTGCACAGGTTATGTTTATAAAAAACAACCGTGAATTAAATTATTTCAATGGGAAAATTGGTTGGATTGAAGATGTAAATATTGAGAATGAAACAATAAAAGTTAGGTGTGAAAAGAATGAAATCCTGCATGTTCCTAGAGAAGTATGGGAGAACAACCAATATGGATTTGATGATGAAAAAAACACAGTAAAACAAAATGTAGTTGGTAAATTCTATCAATATCCTTTACGTTTAGCTTGGGCGATAACAATCCACAAAAGCCAAGGCTTAACTTTCGATAAAGCCATTGTTGATGCAGGAAAGGCATTTGCTTCAGGTCAAGTGTATGTTGCATTAAGTAGATGCAGAACCCTTGAAGGATTGATATTAAGTAGCAGAATTTCAGCTGGCGACCAATTAAATGATTTGAACGTAGGTTATTTTCACCAAACATTTCCTGAAGCCCATGAAAGAAAAGCGGTTTCAGATGCAGCAATGCGATATTTCCCTGAATCGATCGTTTTACAATCCATTCGTATGGATGCGGTTGTTGATTTGTATCAATCGATCAGGGAACCTTTGAAAGCTGCGGCAAAATACCTGAGTGATGATACAATTGAAAAACTTGAAGCCATTCCCCGCATGCTTCAGCACATTCAAAACATCAGCCGAAAGTACCATTATGCAGCAGCAACAATTGTTTCAGGCGGATATCAACTCGATGAAATAGAGCGATATTACAAAGCAATCGAATATTTCAAAACCCAAATTTTAGAACATTTTGCGATTCCAATCATACACACTCTGTCGGAGCTGGAACAAATCAATAAAGCAAAAAACATCCATCAACAAGTAAAAGTAGCTATCCCTGAGCTCCCAAGTTTGTTTAGAAACTTCTTACTCGGCGCTGCATATATTAAGGGAATTTCGAAAAATAACCTGGAAGGCATTAAAAAGCTAATTGACCAGCAAATTCTAGAAATTTCGATGCACCTCGATGGAGTTTACAGACAAAAGGCGCAAATGGGGTTGCATGAAATAAAACCCAAACAGAAAAAAGAAAAAGGACCATCGCAGCCTAAGAAACCCAAGGATCATTCTAGAAAAGAAAGCCTCGATCTATTTAAAAATGGACTAACAATTTCGGAAATTGCAGCAGGTCGCGGCTTGGTTGAAGGAACCATTTGGTCGCATCTGTTGAAATCGTTGGTTGCTAATGAAGTTAAACTTGATGAATTGTTGGTAAAAGATGATATCGACGAAATTCAGCGATTTATGTGGAAACATCCTGAGCATGATTCATTAGGGAAATTGATTCAAGCCACAGAAGACCGATTCAATCCAAATCATCTGAAATTGGTTTGGACACAAAAATTAATGGATACAAATCATTAACGGTCTTTATTGAATATTCGTTCTGTGGACAAAAGTAATTCCAATGTTTGAAGTGCTTTAACCCAAACGAAAATTCAATTTAAATAAACATCTTTTGACCTTTGTTTTGAAATAAAAAACTTTGTAATAGAATTCAATTTAAAACTTATGAAAAAAATCCCTCAGTAAACTGATAATAGTCTACTGAGGGATAAATCAGATTTTATTGTTGTTTACAATTTAAAGGCTCTATAAATCTCTTGCATATTTGAGTTGTTGTCTTTCAAGGCAAATGGCAGCTGTTCTGAAATTATCGTGAGCAGATTATAGATTTCTTCGAATGTATGATTTGTTGTTAAAGGAATTCTCAAACCAGTGTTCTTGTATGGCACACTTGGAAATACGCTCAAATTGATATAAAATCCTTTGTTCATGATTCGAGTAACCATATTGTAACCAACTGCAGGTTTCCCAACACCAATGAAGAAAATTGGAGAATTTGACTCACCAATCAATGGTAAATTCAACTGCTTACAAGTTTCTACAAAGTAATCCACTCGCTTTTGAAGCTCCATTTGGCGTCCTTTGATTTCCTCACTTAAGTGGATTTTCGCTGAGGCAATAATTGCACCCAACATCGGTGGTTGAATTGGGCCAGAAAAGATGAAAGTGCCACCGCAGTTTCTAACTTTTCGCTTAATTTTCTCATCAGGAAAAACCAAAACGCCACCACAAGCAGCGAAACTTTTTGCTAATCCTGCAACTAAAAACAACCTTTCATGAAATGGCTTTTTACTCAAGACATATCCAGTTCCATTTTTACCTGCCCAACCTGTTCCGTGAGCATCATCAACATACAAATTGAACTGAGGATATTTATCAAGAAGTTTATAAAGATCATCAATTGGGAGAAAATCGCCATACATCGAATAAACTCCATCTGCCATGTACCAAATCTTCTCAAACTTTTCGCTCAGCTCTAAAATTCTCTCTTCAAGAATATCCATTCTGTTGTGACGAATCAATTCAACATGCACTCCACGCGCTTTGATCAACTGAGAAGCTGTTTGAACACAAGCATGAACTTGAAGATCAAGTATTACAGCATCACGATCGCCTACTAGAACTGGTATGTTAGATAAGTGACCTAATGTAACTGTTGGAGCCAATAAAATCGGACGCTCAAAAATTTCTTCTAATAGATTTTCAGCTTCGGTGTATAGCGTTACTGATGCATAAGCTCGTGAAGAAGAAAACTGAGAACCATAGTTTGTAACTGCATCAATAACACCTTGTACAATTGAAGGGTGCTTTTCTAAGCCAAGATAGCTGCAAGAACCAAAATTAACCACCTTTTTACCATTCACCTGAATAGACGCACCATGAATTTCTTTATCTTGAACTTCCAGCTGTGCAATTCCTAATGATGCAGAAATGATTGTTACTTCGTCGATTGTTTCTAAGACTTGCTCATGCCTCGTTTTTGTTTGTTGAGTGGTAGTATTTTGGCTCATAACTGACAACAGGTAGGTTTTGATCAAATTTCACTATGTATTGCTTCGCTTTTAAAGAAAAATCTTGAAAGATATAGACAGGGTTATTAACATTCTCAAACATTTGATAAATAACCCTTTGGAGCTATAGAAAAACAGGTTTTTCACTGTTTATTAACAACTTGTATCAAATGAGAATTCTTCAACTATTTTTGAAGGAATAATTCAAATGTAGAAGTATGATTGCTGAAGAAAAAGAAACTGAAAAATTATTTTATTCAATCGGTGAGGTAGCCGATCAGTTTGGCGTTAATCCTTCGTTGATTAGATTTTGGGAGAAGGAGTTTGAAATCATCAAACCCAGAAAAAATAAAAAAGGAAACAGGCTTTTCACCATCGAAGACTTGCAAAATTTTCGAACGATATATCATCTTGTAAAAGAGCGTGGTTATACCCTCGAAGGAGCTCGTCAAAAACTCAAAGGTGGAAAATCAAAACTAGACAAAGAGGCTGATATTGTAGGGAAATTAACAAAGATCAGGTCTTTCTTAGTTGAATTAAGAAATAACTTGTAGTCAAGCCAATTCAATTATTCATCTGGCAAAGCATACCACTTTCGATAAGATTTGTAAATTAAAGTTGGAATTAGAATTATCAATAACAAAATACCTACGATTTCTGCTACCTGAATTCTAACTTCGAATTCAGCATAATAGCTATAGTAATTTGGGCTGCCTCCATAACGAGAACTTATAATCTCATTATAATAAAGTACGATTATCACAGGCAAAAAGCCTATCACTAAAGTAAATAAGTTTAATGCTACTCCTTGTATTTTGCTTTTCCTTGTTGATTTAAAGATGGAAAAAGTAGATATAAAAAACATGAGAATATACAGTAACATCAAGTTATAAATACCAATTTCGTCAAGGGATAAAAATGCTCCTAACAATCCCGAAATCATCATCAACAAGACACTCACAAACAACGACAAGAAAAATACTTTTGTAGTAGAATGTCTAAAGACAAAAATCAACAACGACAATCCTAGCACAGTGTAAAACCAAATTCTAAAAAATACTTCAATAGCTTCACCACTCCAGAAATATTTTCTAAATGAAATATTTCCAAGTCCTTCCTCAATACTTCTAATACCAAGCATATCAAGATAGGAAGAACCATCACTTTCATAGTAAGTTCTATTTAAATAATAATCCTCGTCTGATGCATACTTTATTTTGAATTTCTCGAATTCAGTGCGCCATTTGCTAAGACTGTCAGAATTATAATTTCTATGAATCGAATTATAAAACTCCAAGTTGCTTAAGCTTTTTACTGGAAAATAATTCTTTGATTTATCTGCATTTAAAAAACGATAATTAGGTGCAGTTAACAATATATAATAACCATTCCCAATTGAAACAATGCTATCATAATCAACAATTTTTCTAAGCAAAAATTCTTGTGTGCATATATTCAAAGATCCTTCCAAATAATTCTCAATTACATAAGTATTTTTATCATTCTCTGCTTGAATCAAAGAATCAGAAACCAATAAAGTATCTCCAGTAAAATCTACAATTAATGAATCATAAATGAGCTCACTAATCAAGAAGTTCATTCGTTCTGCTTCTAAAATCAACTCTTCAGATGTGTAGGCTTGATCTGCCCGATATGCCTCGATAGCAGAAGGCAAAAATGGCAACAAAACAAACCATCCCAATGATGCAAAGAGTAGTAAAAATGATCCCAACATCGATTTCCATGTATAAGTTCCAAAACGTTTAAAGACATTGAATCTCAGAAGATAGATCAACCAAATAATTATCCCAACTACAGAAATAATCAGAACGAAAAATGTAGGCAAATAAACGACAGACTCATGGCGAGGATCATTTGGAATCGTGAAAAAGATGAGTGCTAAAATTGCTAACGACAACAATCCTAACCAACTAACTAAATGCGCTCTTGATGTCCATAAAACGGGATTGTTCAAAAGCAACTTATGATCGAATTTCCTCAGAAATGCTGGCAAAAACCAAGATTTCAATTTTTCTATTATTCTCATTCTAATTAATTGAAATAACGTTTTGTAGAGTGTGTGATATCCCTGAAATAGGTAACTGGGATATTTTTTGAGAAAACCAATTGAATAATTTGCTGAGCATTCAATGATTCAGAGCTCAACGTGTAGAAAACACCATTAAATTGTAGTTGAATATCGCTTTGCTGAAATAAATCAACCAGTCCTTCTCGAGAAATGCTTGTTTCCAACTCTATAACTGTTGAAGGTTTTTCATTAGTAGCTTCCCCAGTTGTAAACAAACACTTTCCTTGTTTAATAAATAGAACTCTATCGGCAACTTTTTCAACTTCATGCAATTGCTGAGAACTTAATACAATTCCCAATGGATGATAAGTTGATTTAGCCAAATACCGCAAATCAGTAAGAATTGTTTGTTGGGCATTGATATCAAGATTCGCAAGAGGTTCATCCAATATCAACAATCCAGGCTTAAACAAAAGCACCCGCGCAATCTCGAACCGGGTCCGATAACCACTACTGATCTTATCCCAAGTTAAATGAGCATACTTAGATAAATTTAGGCGCTCGAGCATAAAATCAACCATCAATTCATTTCGTTCGCCATGTAAACCAGCAAGTGACGCTGAAAAACAAAGATTGTCTTTTAAATAGCCAAACCATTTTGGAATTCTTTGCGGAATGAATGCAACATGATTTTTCACAGAATAAAAATCTGCATTTGGAATTCTATTGTACTCAATCTTTCCACTATCGATCGCCAATTGACCAGACAAGCATCTTAAAAAAGTGGTTTTACCATTTCCATTCTCACCAACAATTCCAACGATGTCAGATGTATTTATTTCAAGTGAAATCGGTGAAAGGCTAAAATTGCTTCCAATATATTTTTTTGAAATCGAATTAACTTTGATCAGTGTTTCTGAATTAAATGACAATGGTGGAGTCGCACGATCCAAAGCATCCAACAAATCTAAAGACTCAGCCTTTAAAGCGGAATTAATTTGAAGAGAATCATTCTCTATTCGCGATTGATGATAGTTCTTACTTATTGAAATTGCCATTTTCAATAAATCTGTTTGATTTATCTCTAAACTATAATCTAATAATCTTCGAATAGCCAATGAATCATCGCCATGCTCCAAAAAACTCTTTATCTCAGCTGATTTGTTTATCATACTATTAAACAATTATAAAAGTAAACCTCACCAATGTAACGAATTGAATGCAACAAAATGATAGAGTGGCAAATATTTCAACGAATAAATTTCAACCAACAAAAAAGCCAAAAGATAGATTAATAAGCTAAGAACATTTTCAAATCTCCTCGATTTTAGGTGGTTTTAAATCTTATTTTTGCAAATATGAAACTCAGACTCATCTCAGATTTTGTTCCGACTGGAGATCAACCTCAAGCCATAAAACAATTGGTGGAAGGATTAAATCGTGGAGATAAAGCCCAAGTACTTTTAGGCGTTACAGGATCTGGTAAAACATTCACGATTGCCAATGTTATCAAAGAAACTGAGCGACCAACGCTTATTTTAAGTCACAACAAAACGCTTGCCGCTCAACTATATCAGGAATTTAAAACTTTCTTTCCCGATAATTCTGTAGAATACTTCGTTTCCTATTACGATTATTATCAGCCTGAAGCATATTTACCCGTGACTGGAACCTATATTGAAAAGGATCTTTCAATCAACGAGGAGATCGAAAAACTCCGACTAAGCACTGCTTCAGCTCTTCTATCCGGCCGTAGAGATGTTATTGTGATTTCATCGGTTAGTTGCATTTACGGTATGGGAAATCCGGACAATATCCGAAGCAACACCATCCGATTGAAAAAGGGCGATATCATCTCAAGAAATCGTTTTTTGCATCTACTCGTTTCGGCACTATACTCAAGAACTGAAAATGAGTTTAAAAATGGAACATTCCGCGTAAAGGGCGATACTGTAGACGTTTGTATCGGCAGTGCAGATATCGCTTATCGAGTATATTTCTTTGGAGATGAAGTTGAATTGATCGAAAATATTGATCCTGTTTCTGGCGCCTCTTGGGAAGAACTGGATCAAATCGTTATTTATCCTTCCACCATTTATGTTGCAAAAAAGGAAGGCATGATTGATATCATCCATGAAATTCAGGATGATATGATGAAGCAGGTCGAATTTTTCAGATCTGAATCGAAATTCCTTGAAGCAAAACGCCTTGAAGATCGGGTGAATTACGACATGGAGATGATGCGTGAATTAGGCTACTGCAGTGGAATTGAAAATTACTCAAGATACTTCGATGGTCGGGCGGCTGGAACTAGACCTTTCTGTTTGATTGATTACTTTCCAGATGATTTTCTCTTAGTTATAGATGAAAGTCACGTAACTGTTTCTCAAATTAGAGCAATGTTTGCAGGTGACTTATCACGCAAAATTAATTTGGTGGAGTATGGCTTCCGTTTGCCTGCAGCGATGGACAACCGCCCGTTAAAATTTGAGGAGTTTCTAATGCTCCAAAATCAAGTGATTTATGTAAGTGCAACTCCTGCAGATTACGAATTAAATGAAAGTGATGGGGTTGTGGTGGAACAATTAATTCGTCCAACTGGATTATTAGATCCTATCATTGAAGTTCGTCCAAGTCAAAACCAAATCGACGATTTATTGGAAGCCGTGGATGAGGTAATCAAAAGAGATGAAAGAATTTTGGTTACTACACTAACCAAACGAATGGCCGAAGAACTTGCAAAGTACATGACAAGACTCAACATTAGATGCCGGTATATTCACTCGGATGTAGATACAATGGAACGAGTAGAAATTTTAGGTGACCTAAGGTTAGGAAAATTTGATGTTTTGATTGGAGTGAATCTTTTAAGAGAAGGCCTCGATTTACCAGAAGTTTCATTGGTAGCAATCCTAGATGCTGATAAAGAAGGCTTTTTAAGGTCGCAAAGATCTCTTGTTCAAACTGTAGGTCGTGCTGCGCGAAATGTAAATGGTCGCGTGATCATGTATGCCGATAAAATGACGGATTCAATGTCACGAACGATCGAAGAAACAAACCGAAGAAGAGAAACACAAATTCGGTATAATATTGATAACGATATCATTCCGACGCAAATTAAAAAATCGCACGACAGTATATTTGCAAAATCTTCTGGTGGAAAAGGCAAAGCATACATTGAAAATGAAAGTATTTCGATAGCTGCAGATCCAGTTGTACAATACATGACGAAAGAACAACTTCAAAAAGCCATTGCACAAACAAGAAAATCAATGGAAAAAGCAGCAAAAGAACTCGACTTTATGGAGGCTGCTCGCCTGAGAGATGAATTGTTTGATTTAGAAAAAAGACTGAAGGATAAATAGTGTTCTATTTTAGAATGATCTTGTATAGGCTTTAAATACTCAAGTTATTGCTACATTTTCAATACAGAATTTAAATAATTATTCAGTTTTATTTGAAGCTAAAAGTTTTAAATTGAAATCAATTTTGATATTCATAATTAATTATTTTTACAAAGATCATTTTCAATTTAGACGAAATGAATAAATTACTTTTATCAATATCTCTAATTTTCATTTTTCTAAATGGATTTAGTCAATCATGTTGTGGAGATTTAACTTCACCCTTTTATACAAACATCATTCGATACGATTCGGTTTATGCAGCTGCACAACCAACATTTGCATCTAATAACATTAATTTATCAGTTAGAATAACCGATGCTTCACAAAATACCTGTACCAAAAGACCGCTAATTATTTTACTTCATGGTGGAGGCTTTTCTTCGGGCACTCCAGCACTGATGGATTCTGTAGCAACTCAATTTGCACGAAGGGGTTATCTCACTGCATCAATACAATACAGGCTAGGATTTAAAGGCTCCACCTTGACCTGCCCGATGGACACAACCGAACTGATTCGTGCTTGGTATCGTGCAACCCAAGATGCGAAATCGGCAGTTAGATGGTTCAAACAAAGAAATGAAGCCTTCAGAATCGACACTAACTTAATTTTCGCAGGAGGCTGGAGTGCAGGAGGTTACACACTCAGTGGACTCGCGTGGATGAATGATGAATCAGAAAAGCCATTTCAAGCCAATGCATTAAATGACACGCTTATTAACAATATGATTTATAATAGACCAGATCTCGGAAGTGTTCAAGGAATTTCAAATCTGAATGGGTATTCAACAACTGTGAAAGGAATATTCTCTTTCTCTTCATCATTCATGTTTCCAAATCATTTAGATGCGGATGAACAAACTGCCATTTTGTACTTCAACAATAAACTTGATCAATACGAAATCCCTTGGGAAGATTGCGCACAGCCTGCTTGGAATTATTTATGTCCGAATGGCATCCCAAAATCCTGTGGAATTGAATCATTAACAGAAGCATTAACGGCTTACAACATACCATTCCAATACACTTTGTTCGAAACTACAATTTGCAGCCATAATTTACATGAACCATGTTTTCCAATGTTTCAGCAAGAAATAAACGAAATATCTGCATTCCTAAATGAATTATCAGATTGCCCAATTACAATTGATATTGCCAATGTGAAAAATCAAAACTTTAGGAAAATCATCTCATTAAACGAACAAGAATTATTGTATTTTATTCAACAGCACCAAGACTGGACACTTACATCTTCGTCTGGAATCCAAATCAAACTCGGCAAGAATTCTCAACCTCACTTAGCTAAGGGAATATATGTTTGCTCTAGTAATGATCCAACCATTCAAAAGATGCGATTGAACGTATATTGAGATAGTAAGAAGGATAACAAGCATCCATACCTGCCAATAAAAAAAGTCACACAATACTGTAAAGCAGGCTTTTACAGATTCTTGTTTCACTATAGTTCATTGGTCTCTTTTTTACTAATTTCGCACCAACGTTGGCTCCATAGTTCAACTGGATAGAATGGCAGATTCCGGTTCTGTTGGTTGGGGGTTCGAATCCCTCTGGGGTCACACAATAATTAAATTATTACCTTTTAATTTCGACTCAAGAAGTAGCAGTATTTACTTCTTGAGTCGAATTTGCAAATAGGTTTATTAGCCATAATACAGCTCAAATCCAATTATAGCATTAAACTGATATCAGCATATTTCTAACCTTAACTTGAACTTTAAAAACGAATCTTCATAAACCAAACCATGAAGAGCATTCTTACAATATTGCTGATTTCTAAGTGCTTATCTGGCATCAGTCAGAAACAAATTGACTTTAAAAAGTACTTCGAAACATCTGATTTACTAGTTATTGCTAAAGTAACACAGGCACTACCAGATATCCTACAAGATGATGTAGGAACTTCTTATGGCAGTGTATCTATAGAATGTATTAATACAATAGATTTAAAATCAAATTCTATTGAAAATTGCCCAAGCGATACTTATTATTCATTGATTTACCTTTCAACAAATGGCAACAGAAGAAATATACATTTAGAGGCGCAATTGCTTTTCTTAGCTTTTCTGAAAGCCGAGAAAACTGTCGACAATGAGGCTATTACTATTTTTAGCCTAACAGATGAAAATTCGATATTTGAATTAACACCAGCATTAGTTCAACAATTGATCGCAAAATATCCTTCATTTAACCAATTAAACTTGTATGAATTTATTCGCTAAAGTGTTTTTGGGCTTGTGCTTATTTCTGTTTACTTGGCAATTGCCTGTTTCAGCTCAATTAAAATGCAAAGAGGAAACGTCAAAAGAGAATAAATTAAACAAATGCTTCCATCAAAACGGTGAAGTATCAAGTCTCATCAGCTGGGACAAAGAAAATAAGTGGGGAAGGTTGTTAATCTACAGATCCAATGGAACACCTATAAATGAATGGGAACTCCGAAAAATTCATGGAATTGCAAGAGCAGAGGTTGAATACCATCCGAACGGACAAGTGAGCAAAGTAAATTATTCATCTGCTCCAGATGGTGGCATTCAACGATTTGAAAGTACATACTATTATAGTTTAGAAGGGCATTTAATCAAAACAGAAAAGAACGATTACCCTCCTAAACTCAATGATTTTCTTCTCACCGAAGAGGAGCCACTTCAACCTAACACTGTGCAATGTGCAGAAATTTGGATCAGTAAAATTCAATTAACCAACAACTTAAAAAGAACTCAAAAGTTAGTAATAACGCCTTTATTGCCGAATTCTCTAACAAAACCTAGAACAATTGCACTAAAGCCCAAACAAACACTAACATTAGATTCTTGTATCCAAGCGCAGTTCTTTCAAGACCCAATCAATCAAATTAACATCTCATTTCAAAAATCAAATAAGAAGCCCAATTTGAAATTCAAAGAAGCCAAACAACCATCGAAAACTGAAAAGATATTTATTTACGAGTTAAATTAACGCAGGCAGCTCAAGCCTTCATTTGCCAGGCCGCTTGAACTTGCGCACATACAACAACAGCTGCGGTTTCAGCTCTAAGACGACTCTCACCTAAGGAAATTCCTTGAAAGCCATTGTGGATACACTTCTCGATTTCTTCCATTGTAAAATCACCTTCAGGCCCTATAAGTACCAATAAATCTGTTGCAACTGAGGAAACATTGGTTAAATAGCGCTTATCCAATTTCTCACAATGAGCAATAAATCTATTTTCAGGAAGCTGCTGTTTTAAAAAGGCTGAAAATCCAATTGCTTCGTTTAATTTAGGCATCCAAGGGGTGATGGATTGCTTCATTGCAGCTAAAACGATTTTCTCCATTCTCGCCATTTTAACCTGATCACGCTCTGTTCGTTTCGTTAAAATTGGAGTAATTTCATCAATTCCTATTTCAACAGCTTTTTCTAAAAACCATTCGAAACGTTCCATCATTTTGGTAGGAGCCATAGCAACATGAAGCTTATATGGTCTTTTCGATAAAACAGGTAGGGCAATTAAATCAGTTATTGAAGTATGTTTAGGATGAACTTGTAAAATAACTCCTTGAAAATAGCCTCCAATTCCATCTATTAATTGAACAGAATCGCCAGATTTCAATCGAAGTACCTTACTCAAATGTAAACTCTCCTCCTCACCTAGTAAAGCCGAATTTCCAGAAATCGATGTAGTATAGAATATATGCATTATTCAGGCAATACAATTTCAGGTTGAATGGAATTTTTCATCAAAATCAATGATTGAACAACCATATCAATGTTACGCATTTGATCCATAACCAAAGTTAATTTGTTGTTTTTCTCCTTCATGCGTGCTCTTGCAGGATACTTTGCCAAATACTGCATCAATCTTGAGAAACTCTCACTTTGGTAATAAGCACTTTTTTGATTTTGTACAAAATAGGCTACAAATATTTGCTGCTTTAATACAACTTTTTCAAACCCTAAATCCTTTGCTAACCAACGCAATCGAATTGTATTCATCAATTCGGCTGTTGGCCTTGGAATCGCGCCAAATCGATCTACCAAATTCTTTCCAAATTGCAACAATTCATCTTCTGTTTCTAGGTTATCAAGATCCTTATAAAGTAGCAATCGCTCCGTAATACTTGTTACATACTGATCAGGGATCAATATTTCTAAGTCAGTGTCAATCTGGCAATCACTAACCCATACCTTGTGTTTTTCTTCAAGTTCTTCTTGAAACAAATCTTTAAAATCCGACTCTTTAAGTTCTTGAATCGCCTCATCCAAAATCTTATGGTACATATCGAAACCAATCTCGGCAATAAAACCAGATTGTTCAGCACCTAACAAATCGCCAGCACCACGAATATCAAGATCGCGCATCGCAATGTTAAATCCACTTCCCAATTCCGCAAAATCTTCAATTGCTTTCAAGCGCTTTCTTGCATCAGCAGTGAGCAACGATACTGGTGTTGTAAGCAAATAACAGAATGCTTTTTTATTGCTCCGCCCTACCCTACCGCGCATTTGATGCAAATCACTCAATCCGAATAAATGTGCGTTATTAATGAGTATCGTATTGGCATTTGAAATATCTAAACCAGATTCAATAATTGTGGTTGCCACCAACACATCGGCTCGACCTTCAATGAAATTCATCATCACGTCTTCCAAGGCTTCTGGATCCATTTGACCGTGCCCCGTAAGTACTTTCACACCCGGACAAAGTCGAACAATCATTTCAGCTACTTCCTTGATATTCTGCACCCTGTTGTGAACAAAGAAGACCTGTCCACCGCGTTGAATTTCGAAATTAATTGCTTCGCGAATTATTTCTTCATTGAAAGTATGCAATTCAGTTTGAACTGGATATCTATTCGGAGGCGGTGTATTAATTACACTCAAATCACGCGCTCCCATCATGCTAAAATGCAAGGTACGTGGAATCGGCGTTGCAGTAAGTGTTAAGGTATCTACATTAATTTTGATGTGCTTTAATTTCTCTTTTGCAGCCACACCAAATTTCTGCTCCTCATCGATAATCATCAGTCCTAAGTCTTTAAACTTAACATCTTTACTTAACAATCGATGGGTACCAATTAAAATATCAATTTCTCCCTTTTCTAATTTTTCAAGGGTTAATTTCTGCTCTTTGGCCGTTTTAAAACGATTTACATAATCAACCTTACAAGGAAATTGCTCTAAACGTTCCGAAAACGTTCTCCAATGCTGTAACGCCAAAATAGTCGTGGGCACCAAAACCGCAACTTGTTTGCTATCGGTTACTGCTTTAAATGCAGCACGAACAGCCACTTCCGTTTTACCAAAACCTACATCGCCACATACCAAACGATCCATCGGACTGTCTTTTTCCATGTCGCGTTTTATGTCGCGGGTCGATTTAATTTGATCGGGAGTATCTTCATAAATAAATGAAGCCTCAAGTTCATTTTGAAGATATGTATCCTTACTGAATGCAAAGCCTTTCTTAGTTTTTCGCTCAGCATACAATTTAATTAAATCGCGGGCAATATCTTTAACTCTGCTTTTTGTTTTTTGCTTTAATGATGCCCAAGCATTACTGCCCAACTTATTCATTTTCGGCGCCGTACCTTCTTTTCCAGTGAATTTAGAAATACGATGCAAAGAATGAATGCTTACATACAAAATATCGTTGTCGCGATAAACCAAGCGAATGGCCTCTTGTTGCTTTCCATTTACATCAATTTTCTCTAACCCAGCATATTTACCAACTCCATGATCGACGTGGGTAACATAATCGCCAGGCTGAAGCCCTTTTAATTCCTTGAGTGTAATGGATTCTTTGTTACTAAAACCATCTTTCAATTTGTATCTGTGATACCGATCAAACAATTGATGGTCGGTAAAACAAGCAATTTTCAAACTGTGATCTATAAAACCCTCATGCAATGCCATATTAATTGGCGTGAAACGTATATCCTTACCGATATCCTCGAATATCGCGTAAATACGTTCAATCTGGCGAGCATTGTCTGAAAAAATTAAATTCGTAATCCCTTCTGTGGTCTGCTTTGTAAGCGTTTGTGTAATTAAATTGAAATTCTTGTGGAACGCTGGTTGTGGTGTGGAATGAACTTGAATTACTTGTCTATCTGCAAATACAGGTCGACTTCCACATTCTATTACATTAAAATTGATAATTCCAGCGAGAATTTCCTTTGCATCACAAAACAATTCTTCAGGCGACAATTGAATGGATGATGCGCCATGAGCTGCATAATGTTCTTGCGCTTTAATATAATCTGAAGCAATTCGCTCAAATATTAATTCCGACTCACGCATCCAAATGGAAGTTCCAGTTGGAATAAATTGCAAGAAATTCTCTCGACTTTCTTTTAATATTTTTCCTTGAACATCGGGAACAATATTTACAAAATCAAGCGATTTTACAGACAACTGATCAACCGGATTAAACGAACGAATGGAGTCTATTTCATCTCCGAAAAACTCAATCCGATATGGCTGTTCATCAGAATAAGAATATACATCGAGAATTCCTCCTCGAATTGCAAACTGACCTGGTTCTGTAACAAAATCAACTCGTTCAAAGTCATATTCCTGCAGAAAATCATTTACAAAATCAATCGACAATTTCTCGCTTCGCTGAATTTTAAATGTATTTTTCTTTAAGGTACCGTGTGTAACTACCTTTTCCAATAAGGCTTCTGGATAGGTTACAATGATGAACTTTTTTTGTTGAACGGTATTAATTTTATTTAATACTTCAGCCCGAAGCAATTTCGCATTCGCGTCGGCTGAGTCTGGATCATATACTTTCTTGGATGCTGCTGGAAAAAATATGGCCGAATTTTCAGGCAATAAGCTTTCTAAATCATTTAAGAAATAAGCCGCCAATTCCCGGTCAGGCAAAATAGCTAAAATGAAATTTTGATTCTCTTGAAACCAAGCGGCAGCCAGCAAACTCTCTACTGATCCCGACATACCAATTAGATTCACCCGATAACCGCTAGGTAAATCTTGTAAATCCTTCAGTGCCGGATGCTGCTGAAAACGTTGTATTAGCTCTTCTTTTGTCAAACCGGTAGAAATAACAAAGCCTGAATAGAAATGTTCTGTTCAGGCTTTAAGAATTATTTTACAAATTAAGATTCTTTTGAGGTAACGTAGGTAGGCTGCAAATTAGCGTCGCTGTATTGCTTCATATAATCCATCGATTCATCAACCATAGCAGAAGAACCAATAAATAGAGAACAACGCTGGTGAATATCGGTTGGCTGAATTTCCAAAATATCTCTAAATCCGTCTGTAGCCTTACCACCTGCTTGTTCAACGATCATCGCCATTGGGTTGCATTCATACATCAAACGCAATTTACCTTTTGGAGACGACAATGTAGTTGGATAAATATAAATTCCACCTTTAATTAAATTCCTGTGGAAATCGCTAACCAAAGAACCAATATACCTTAAGGTATAAGGCTTTTTGTTGGCCTTATCATCAATTTGCAAATTCTTTATATAACGTTTTACTCCTTCAGGAAAATGAACGAAATTACCTTGATTTACAGAATAAATATTTCCTCCTTTTGGAATTCTCATGTCAGGATGTGACAAACAAAATTCCCCGATTGAAGGGTCCAACGTAAATCCATTTACCCCGTTTCCAGTGGTATAAACGAGCATTGTCGACGAACCATAAACAATATAACCGGCTGCAACTTGGTCGGAACCATATTGTAAAAAATCATCAACTGTTGCAGGTCCATTTTTTGTTTTCCTACGGTAAATTGAAAATATTGTACCTACAGATACATTCACATCGATATTTGAAGATCCATCCAATGGATCCATCGCAACAATATATCGCCCAGAAGAGGCATTCCCATCAAAAAGAATAATTTCATCATTCTCTTCAGATGCAACTCCAGCACATTCTCCACCTGAAGCCAATGCAGCTAAAAACTGTTCATTGGCAAAAACATCAAGCTTTTTCTGCGATTCTCCTTGAATATTTTCCGACCCCGCTTCTCCTAGAATATTAACCAATCCAGCTTTATTTACTTCACGGTTTACTATTTTTGCGGCGATACTAATATCACTCAATAAACTCGACAATTCGCCCTTGGCATAAGGAAAATCTGCTTGTTTATCAATGATGAACTCACCGAGAGTTACCAAATTGCGGTGCGGTCGAATCATACAATTAGTTAATTTTAGGTTAACAAATATAATAAGAATTGTTTGTTGAGTGGCATTTGAATCAAAGACAATTTCACAAGTTATAACACACTAATAATCAAATCAGAAAGCCATTTATTCGAGCAGTTATATTGTTTCGGGCGCGCCCCAAAGGGTCACGTGCTTGGCTGTAGTTTGCCACTTTTAACATATGCATAAGTGCAATTTATGTTAACATGGCAAAGCTACTTGCCTCGCCCGTTCGCGCAGCATTCTACTCCTATCGGCATCATGTTAAAACTAATCCGATCAATTCGATTAAGGCATCTGTAAAAACATTCCTGCTATAATGAAACTTTAGTTGTCTACCTAGAACAATCAGCCTAAATAAATCTATTCATTGTTCAAATATAGATTTAACTTCAAATCTAATGCGTTTATAATCCAGATAATTGAATTAACAACACGACATTGTGCACAAAACTGATCTCTATCGACATAAAATTGAATATACGATAATGCAATCCGATTCGTTTGAGAAATTCTGAATGTAAACATTTCAATATCAGTGTTAATTATCCTATTTTTGGATAAATTATTTCAAGCATGAAGAAGTCATTCTTTCTATTAACCCTTATTTTCTCAGTATTGTTAGGCCATTCACAAACCAATAATACCTTCCATAGCTTTGATGTTAAAACCATTTTAGGCGACACCATCAGCTTGGAACAGTTTTCAGGAAAAAAATCTTGGTTGTGAATACTGCAAGTTTTTGCGCCTACACTTCACAATATGGCCTATTGGAAAGCCTCTATGAACAATACAATCAAAACTATAATTTCGAAATCATCGGTTTCCCTTGTAATGACTTTGGAAACCAAGAACCGGGGCACGATTCAACAATTCTAGAATTCTGCACCAACACGTACGATGTTCAATTTCCAATGATGTCGTCGATTCATATTCGAACTGGCGACACAGCTGCAGTTTACAAATGGTTGCAACGTGGTGACCTTAATGGCGTGTCGGATGTTGCTGTTGATTGGAATTTCAATAAGTTCCTCATCGACGAAAATGGCAATTGGGTTGATCATTTTACCAGCACGGTTAGCCCATTCGATTCTTCAATTGTTAATTGGATCACCAGCGGGAGTGTCTCCACTAAAATGGATGAAGTTCCTTCTGAATCTTTACGCATTTTTAACGGCCCTTCTAACTCGATTCAGTTGCAATACGAAGGCTTACCAAAGCGCGCTCAATTTAGTCTTTACACAATCGACGGGAAACTCATCCTTTCTAAACAGCTCAGCCTTATCAACGGAAACCAATTGATTTCTCTCGATGGCATTAATTTTTCCAATGGGTTATTTTTCACAAGAATTGAAATTGAAAATAAACCAATTCATCGCCCAATCGTTTTAATCGGCGGAAACTAAAACTACTTACTCATCACCAATGAAACATTTGATTGCAGCCTTTCTTTTCCTATCTTTTAATATAGTTGCAACAGCTCAAAAAGCCGAAGATATTCTCGGAGAATGGCTACCTTCTAAGGGCAAAGCGCACATTAAAATTTCAAAATACGGCGACTACTTTTCAGGACGTATTGTATGGTTAGAAGAACCGAATGATGAAAAAACAGGCAAGCCAAAGGTCGACAAAAAGAATCCTGACGTTAAAAGACAAAACACTCCGATTTTAGGCTTGCTGTTGATGCAAGGGTTTAAATTCGACGATGGTGTATGGACAGATGGTACAATCTATGATGCAGAAAGTGGCAAAACCTACAGTTGCACAATTAAGTTAAAAGACAAAAATACCTTAGAAGTTCGAGGTTTTATTGGCATTTCACTTATCGGCAGAACCGATGTTTGGACAAGATTTAAATAAAATGCGCTGCCCAACCAAAAGCAACGCATTTTATTAATCACAACCTACCTATCGTTTTAATTTCAAACCAATTCTGTATCCATTTGACGGAACAGCAGCTGGTTTTCTATCATATCAAGCAATATTGGTTTATCCTGTTCGATTTTTCCAGCCAAAATCTGCTTGCTTAATTCGTTTAATACTTTTCTTTGAAACAAGCGTTTCACTGGCCTTGCACCAAATTGTGGATCATAACCCAATTGCGCTAACCAGTCTATCGCTTCTGGTGTTGCATTGATTTTAAAGCCTTGTTCTTTTAATAATTCCTGAACACCAATAAATTGCAACTTCACAATTTCTTCGACGTTTTCTCTGCTCAAAGGCTGAAACATGATTATGTCGTCGATCCTATTGAGAAACTCAGGCCTGATGGTCTTTTTCAATAATTCAAACACCTTGTTTTTCGCTGAAGCGATGATCTCTTCTTGATTTGAATCTGTAATATTTTCGAATGATTCTTGAATTAAATGCGAACCGATATTAGACGTCATGATAATGATCGTGTTTTTAAAATTCACTACACGACCTTTGTTATCGGTCAATCGTCCATCATCAAGCACTTGAAGCAAAATGTTAAACACATCAGGATGCGCTTTTTCAATTTCATCCAATAAAACAACACTGTAAGGCTTTCTTCTTACGGCTTCGGTAAGTTGACCACCTTCCTCATAACCTACATAGCCTGGAGGCGCCCCCACCAATCGACTCACTGAATGTCTTTCTTGGTATTCACTCATGTCGATTCGCGTCATCGCCTGATCATTGTTGAACAGGAACTCAGCAAGGGCTTTCGCTAATTCGGTCTTACCAACACCCGTTGTTCCTAAAAAGATGAAAGATCCAATTGGACGTTTTTTATCTTGTAGACCAGCTCTAGCGCGACGAATCGCATCAGAAACAGCTTCGATGGCTTCTTCCTGACCAACCACTCTTTTATGAAGTTCAGCTTCTAAATGAAGCAATTTTTCTCGCTCACTTTGCAACATGCGGTTCACCGGAATGCCTGTCCAACGACTTACTACACCTGCAATATCTTCGGCATCAACTTCCTCTTTAATCATCGCTTTTCCACGTTGAGTTTCGGTAAGTTGATTTTTCAATTGCTCAATTTGAAGTTCTGCATCTTTAATTCTACCATAACGAATTTCTGCCACTTTTCCGAAATCGCCCGTTCTTTCAGCTTGTTCAGCTTCAAACTTTAGTGCTTCAATTTGTTCTTTAGATTTCTGAATTTGGTCTAAAACATCTTTCTCTTGCTGCCATTTGGCGCGCATTGAATCACGTTCTTCACTTAAATTGGCAATTTCTTCGTTTAATGATGAAAGTTTTTTCTCATCATTTTCGCGTTTAATGGCTTCTCTTTCAATTTCTAGCTGTCTGATTCTTCTTTCCAATTCATCCAACTCTTCAGGCAGAGAATTAATTTCCATTCTTAATTTGGACGCCGCTTCATCTATTAAATCAATTGCTTTGTCGGGTAAAAATCGGTCGTTGATGTAGCGTTGACTCATTTCCACTGCGGCGATAATGGCTTCATCACGGATCATTACCTTGTGGTGATTCTCGTATTTTTCCTTTAAACCACGAAGTATCGAAATCGCATCTTGACTATCGGGCTCATCAATCAGCACTTTTTGAAATCGACGCTCAAGAGCCTTGTCTTTTTCGAAATATTTTTGGTATTCGTTGAGCGTTGTTGCTCCAATGGCGCGGAGTTCACCTCGGCTGAGTGCTGGTTTTAAAATATTGGCCGCATCCATTGCGCCTTCTCCCCCACCCGCACCAACGAGCGTATGAATTTCATCGATAAATAATACAATTTCGCCATCGGCAGACGTAACTTCTTTAACTACAGATTTAAGTCTTTCCTCAAATTCGCCCTTGTATTTTGCACCTGCAATTAGCGCTCCCATGTCGAGTGAATAAATCTGTTTTGATTTAAGATTTTCGGGCACATCACCATTCACAATTCTATGTGCTAATCCTTCGGCAATAGCTGTTTTTCCAACACCTGGCTCACCAATTAAAATCGGATTGTTCTTGGTTCTTCTGGAGAGAATTTGCAATACGCGGCGAATTTCTTCATCACGACCAATTACTGGATCAAGTTTCCCCAATCGTGCTGCTTCATTGAGGTTTTTAGCATATTTTGAAAGCGCATTGTAAGTGTCTTCAGAACTTTGTGAAGTAACGCGTTGTCCTTTCCGCAATTCTGCAATTCCAGCTCGGAGGTCTTTTTCATTCACACCCGAATCTTTCAATAGCCTTGCTACAGCATCCGATCCAGCCAATATCGCCAATGCCAAATGTTCGATGGAAACAAATTCATCTTTCATTTCCGACATGAGCTGAGTTGCTTTGCTTACAGCTTGTTGAGCGGCATTTGATAAATATGGCTGCCCTCCACTCACTTTCGGATATCCCAAGACAATGGCATCCAGTGCCGATTCTAAGGCTTTACTGTTTACACTTAATTTTTTAAATAAATAAGGCAATACATTTTCATCGGCTTCCAAAACACCTTTAAGAAGATGTCCTGTTTCTATTCCTTGTTGTCCATTCTGCATTGCCAGTTGTTGGGCAGCTTGAACAGCTTCTTGAGCCTTGATAGTAAATTGATTAAAATTCATGATTATAGGATTTTTCTCTTGCGGCCTCTCAAATCCTTCACCAAGTAAATTTTACTGAAATAATTACCGAAAATCCTTATCACACAAGTCAATTTGGCTTGTTTATAAAATCAATGTGCTAATTCGGCAGATAATTTTCAATTTTCAGGCGCCCAACTCATCGACTGAGCAAAAAATTCCAGATCAAAACCGTTATTAATGAAATTGGAATCCCGATGCTCAGCATTAAACTACTGAAACGGGGCTTCAATCCATAAGCACTCGCTACAATAGCAGCAGTTACCATGGGGGCCATTGCTGCTTCCAACACACAAACTTTCATTTCTTGACCATTTTGCCCAAAACAAAAACGATATAAAATCCCAATAAATAATGGGGCTAAAAAGAGCTTAATCGGAATGTAATGCAGTGCGAGCGAAGGAATCGCGATCCAAATGACGTATTGATTTAGCGTAACATGCGACTGATCGGGCAGTTTTTTAGAGCGTTTCAGCAGTGCTCCAAGGATAAGAGAAATAAAAATGAGTAAAATGTTCGCCACGGTTCAAAGGTATTCATTTGACTAAAAAGCCGTCGTTGCGCACTTGCAGTTTTAACCCGCATATCTACCCAAATAATTTTAAACGACTCATTTTCTATTATTTACAACAAAATAGCGAATCAAAAGCCCAAAATCACCAAACCGCCCATTGCCACATTTGCCATCATTGACTACATTTGCGTCATTCATCGACTAGTTATTCGTCAATAAATATGTTGAACTGTCACTCATGGTTTAGTCTACGCTATGGCACCTTATCGCCAGAGCAGCTCATTGCGCAATTGCTTGAGCTTGGCTATACGAGTGCGGCATTAACCGACATCAACACAACCTCAGGATGCCTCGATTTTGTGCGCATCTCGAATGAGATGGGCCTACATCCTGTAATTGGCGTAGAGTTTCGCGATGATGGATTGCTCCAGTTTGTTGCTCTAGCGATTAATAATGATGGATTTGAGCTGATCAATCGGCATTTGTCGTCGAAACTTACTGAAGGAGCAACCCTAGCAGCCGAAGCTCCAGAACAATGGAATGGGCACGTTTGGGTGATTTATCCTTTGAAGAACATTCCCAAAAGAAAACTGTTTCCCAACGAATTCATAGGTCTTAGCCTTCAAGATTTGAAAAGTGTATGGAAGCCTAGAGATCCGATCCTCAACAGAGCAGTAGTTTTACAAGCATTTACCTTTCCCGACAAAGCGCATAACAATATCCATAGGCTATTGCGAGCGATCGATCAAAATACTTTACTGAGCTTACTCGACCCTCTGCAATGTGCCGCGCCTGATGCCTTTTTACTTCCACGAAAAGACCTTGTGTCTGCTTTTTCGTCATTCCCTGAAGTCATCGCGCGCAGTTTGCAGTTGCTAGAATCTTGCAATGTAGAATTTGAGTTTGGCGTATCAAAAAACCGAAAAACCTTTACTGGATCTAAGGTGCAAGACAGGCAACTTCTCGAGAAACTAAGTTTGGATGGCATGCAATATCGTTACGGCAAGAAGAACAAAGAAGCCCAGAAAAGATTGAAGCATGAGTTGGAGGTGATTGATAAATTAGGCTTCACACCCTATTTTCTGATCACTGAAGACATCATCCGCTATGCTCGACACCGAGGATTTTTCCATGTTGGAAGAGGGAGCGGCGCCAATAGCATTGCGGCTTACTGCTTACAAATTACGGATGTTGACCCCATCGAATTGGACCTATATTTTGAGCGATTCATCAATCCGCACCGCACATCGCCGCCCGATTTCGATCTCGATTTTTCGTGGCGCGACCGTGATGAAATTTTGAATTACATATTTCAGCGATACGGCACCGAACATACTGCTCTAATTGCGACTTACACAACTTTCCAAGACAGGGCCGTTATTCGAGAATTGGGCAAGGTGTTCGGGTTGCCGAAATCGGAAATCGACATTCTCAGCGGACTCAAGCAACTCCCCAAAGATGCAGATCAAATTAGCCGATTGATCTTTCGTTACGGTGAAAAAATCCATGGCTTCCCTAATCATTTGGGCATCCATGCAGGCGGAGTGATCATTTCAGAGTCGCCCATTTATCGATATACCGCCACCCAAATGCCTCCCAAGGGCTTGCCCATTACACAATTCGACATGTATGTTTCGGAAGAAGTGGGCTTATATAAATACGATATATTAAGTCAGCGCGGATTGGGACACATTCGAGAAGCCACCGAATTGATTCTCGAAAACAGGCAAATCAGTGTGGATATCCACCGGGTTTCGGAATTCAAAAAGGACTTGAAAATCAAACAGCTCATAAAGACAGGTCGAACAATGGGCTGTTTCTATGTTGAATCACCCGCGATGCGGATGTTGTTAAGTAAACTAAAATGTGAAGATTATATCACACTGGTTGCGGCAAGCTCAATTATTCGACCGGGAGTTGCGAAATCCGGTATGATGAGAGAATACATCCACCGTTTTCACCATCCAGGAAGCTTCAGCTACATCCACCCAAAGATGGAAGAGCTCCTCAAAGAAACCTATGGGGTTATGGTTTACCAGGAGGATGTAATTAAGGTAGCGCATCATTTTGCAGGGCTAGATCCTGCCGATGCCGATATATTGCGCAGAGGAATGTCGGGGAAATTCAGGTCGGCGAAAGCCTTCCAACTCGTTGCAGATAAATTCATGCAAAACTGCCGCGATATGGGCTATCCCGAAGCGGTTTACACCGAGGTTTGGCGACAAATGGAGAGCTTTTCGGGGTATTCGTTTTCTAAAGCGCATTCTGCCTCTTTTGCCGTAGAAAGTTTTCAGAGTCTATATCTGAGAGCACATTTTCCACTGGAATTTATGACTGCCGTATTGAACAACTTCGGTGGATTTTACAAAACACAAGATTATGTGCATGAGGCACGCATGCTTGGTGCTAAAATCGAGGCGCCTTGCGTGAACAGAAGCATGCACTTAAACAGCATTTTCGACGATTCAATATACTTAGGTTTTGTGCTTCTGCACCAGCTCGAGGAGCGGAGTTCTGCCATGATTCTCCGCGCTCGAGCGCAGAGTGGGCCCTTTCTTGGACTTGCTGATTTTGTTTCGCGCGTTAACATTGGTTTGGAACAAGTCCTTATTCTGATTCGTGTTGGAGCCTTTCGATTCACCAGTAAACCCAAAAAAGAACTGCTTTGGGATGCACATCTTATTGTAAACAAAACAAGTGTGAAGGTGGAAAAGCCAGCACAGCTATTTCATGCCAATGAGCCAGATTACAAATTCCCAAACTTAGAAGACTCGTTTATTGAAAATGCATACGATGAGATCGAATTATTGGGATTTCCATTGTGCTCTCCATTCGATCTAATTGCCCCAACGAAAGATGAATCGATTCGAGCCAAAGAATTATGCAACAACTTAGGGAAACAGGTGCAGATTCTTGGTAGCGTGGTGGCAGTAAAAGACACTCGAACGGTGAAAGGCGAACGAATGAACTTTGCCACATTTGTAGATCAGGATGGCTATTTCTTCGACAGTACACATTTTCCACAAGTGGTAAAACAGTCGCCTTTCCGAGGCCGCGGCATTTATCGCCTGAAAGGAAAAGTTGCTTGTGAGTTTGGCTTCTTCAGTCTCGAGGCAAGTTACATGGAAAAGATCCCTTACCTCGCAAGGGGATATTGAAAAGTATAAAGCAGCCAGCTTAAGAAACGGTGATTCATAAAAATCATAGCAATGTAAAGGTATTGATTTCGCAAAGCGATTTTTGGGTTGATTATACCTGTCGATACAATTGAATTTTGTCAATTTCGATTTTCGAAAATACTTTATCAGACAACAATTAATAGGTTTGTCATTACTTCGGAGAATTTATCGAGTATAATACTTCAAATAAAACAAGTTAAATCCATTTTTTTCTGCAAATAAAAGTTGGCTTGTAAAAAACTTTCAATCATCTCAGAGGATTTAAAATTCATATTCAATCAACAATTAACGCATAAATAAATACCGATATTAGGCAATCTTAAAAGCTCTAACAAAAGAAATATGAGAACTTTTAAACGCAAAATAAACAAGGTTATAAACAGAACTGTTTGTAATAAAAAAACAAGACTGTTTAAGGTATTTCTCATTTAACGAAATTTGCACTGGGAAGGGGATAGATGCGGGTTCCCTTCGACAATTCAAAATAACTTGTCAAGTGAAAAATGAGAAAAGAAATCAACACGACTGTTAATTCTAATTTGATCATTCAATTCGATAGTGTTTAATTAAACCCGAACTTTCCACTGGGAAGGGGATAGATGCGGGTTCCCTGCGACAATTCAAAATAACTTGTCAAGTGAAAAAAGGAGAAAAGAAATCAACACGACTGTTAATTCTAATTTGATCATTCAATTCGATGGTATTTAACTAAATCCGAACTTTCAACTGGGAATGGGATAGATGCGGGTTCCCTTCGACAATTCAAAATAATTTGTCAACTGGAAAATGAGAAAATAAATCAACACGACTGTTATTGGTAATGGCAATAATGACGAGCAGGTTGTGTATTCAATTATATTTTACTAGACTAGAAAATAATCTTAAAATAAAAGTAATGAGAAAAGTCAGCAAATCAATGTCATAGGCTCTTGTAATGTTGAACTCAATGTCATACCTTAGACAAAGAGATGAAAGGATTTCAAATCACAAGCAAAAAATACTTTGACGATTCTATGTCATTGATTGGCAATGAAATAGATAATCTAGTCAGTAGATTTGATTTCAAATACAAAGACTTAGATCTTGGCTATCAAACTCAGTCTTCGGCTGTTTATTCTTCAAACATTGAAGGAAATACAATTGATTTGAATTCATTCATGAATTTCAAATTATCAAATGAAAAATTTAAACCCAGTAAAGAAATAAAAGAAATTGAAGACCTAATTCTTGCATACGATTTTGCTCAGAAAGAGATCTTAAACCAGAAAAACTTCCTTAAAATTCATAAAATTCTATCTGAAACACTATTAATATCGAGTTTAAGAGGTAAGTATAGAAATGATAAAGTTGGAGTTTTTAGCGAGTCTGGATTAGTCTACTTTGCTATAGAATCTGAATTTCTAAAAGAAACTATGAATGAGTTATTTTCAGAAATCGGAGAAATTTTATCAAGTAATTTAAGCATTGAAGAAGTTTTTTATTTCGCATCACTTATTCACATGAAGTTTGTTCACATCCACCCATTTAGAGAAGGAAATGGTAGAACTGCAAGAATTCTTGAAAAATGGTTTATTACAACAAAACTTGGCGAAGAATTTTGGAAACTACCTTCTGAAAAGTATTATAAAGAAAAACAAGCTGATTATTACAGAAATCTAAATTTAGGAGTGAATTATTATGAGTTGAATTATGACAAATGCTTGCCTTTTTTAACTATGCTGCCAAACTGCATGAAATAATTGATTCAATCGCATAATAACTAATAGGCTCAATTAGGTAATTGGTAGTTTTCACAATCATCGAGTTACCAGAAAACCTTCAATAACTTTTATACATTTGAGAAAACTTGCCATTTATTGCCAACAGCACATCGATGTTTTCAATGATTCAACAAATCAGTTTTAAAATGGTCACAGAAAATAAATTAAGAAAAAATGAAATTTATTTTTGCCTTTTTTTTGACCGTATTTACAACAACAGTTTATTCTCAAAGATTCGACAGTCTTGAGATTCCTTCCAATTCATTTGAAAGTAGCTACCGAAAGACAAATCCTAATTTAATGTATAAATATGACGATATATCCCAAACACACAACTACTCTAATAACTGGGACTTTGACAAAGACGGGATAAATGACGAACTGTATTTTATTGGAACAGGTGGTACGCATTTATACTATTATCTAAAAGTGATTTTGAGTACTGATAAATTACCCCGAGAATTTGATTTCATCCAATCTGACTTTCCTTTCCTAACAGCGACCGACACATTGAATATGAATAAAACACCTTTAGGTTTTGTCGTCGCAGACCTTGAAACAGACATGAAACCAACTGTTATCGTTCGTCTTGATGATAAAACATATCAAGTGAATAAAAATAAATTGACTAAACTGAGAATCAAAACTAGAAATATTGCGATTAGCTTTGAAAATGGCAAATCAAATTACCAAAGCCTAAAATAATAAGTTCAAACAATTGCCAATCAATCCACACATTAATCACCTTAAAATCTTATCCATCGCTTTGCCCTTTGCCAATTCGTCGATGATTTTATCTAAATACCTCACCTTTTGTGTAAGTGGATTTTCGATCTCTTCGACACGGTAACCGCAGATTTCTCCACGAATCAGTGAGGCATTCGGGTTTAGGTTTGCACGTTGGAAGAATTCAGTAAAGGTTACTTTTTCCTCAATTAACTTCTGCAAATCATCCTCTTTGAAAGCTGTTAGCCATTCAATTACTTGATGCAGTTCGGCAACGCTTCTCCCTTTTGCTTCAACTTTTTTCACATAGTATGGATACACCGAGGCAAAAGTGATCTTTGCCATCTTCGCATTGTGCTCTGGTGTTGGAATCATCATAAAATCAAGAATTTAAAGACCCTCTGATAAAGGCAAAAGCACACCCTTACGCTTTACAATGTTCTTATAATCCCATTGGATTGATCTGGCTTTTTCCAACCAACGTTTCAAAGAATCTAAATCAACATCTTCCACCTGGAGATAAGCTTTTTCAGCAGCTTTAAACTTACCCTCCGACTTTAATTGCGATTCTTCAAACGATTGTCCACTCCAAAACAATAACCTTACAGAATGCTTCAGTTTACTGTATCCAACAATCGGATTCCCATCCAAAAACCAAACAGGATGCGCATGCCACACCTTACTTTCAGCTTCAGGCAATTCAGAATAGATCGTTTGAGCCAATAGGTTACAAATGGCACGATCTGATTCCAACTGCTGGTCGTTGTAGGCTTGAATTTCAGAATTCACGGAGATCTATTTTCAAATGTAATCAATTGTATTTTTATCCTCGGACTAAAGTCCGAGGCTGCGAGGAGTCCGAGGCAGCATGGAATCCGAGGCAGCTAAGAGAAAACACAAACCTATAAAATGATCACCAACACACCCTGCAACCACGGACTTTAGTCCGTGGAAACATGGAAACAAGAACTTGTGCATTTTAAAATGGTCGCAATCGCAACCACGGTCTTTAGTCCGTGGAAACCATGAAATTCGTGGATTTAAGACGAACCTTAGTGCAACCTCGATCCGATCAAGCTGATAAATTCGGCTCTGGTCTTGTCTTCTAAAAACTCACCTGTGAATGCAGAGGTTGTGGTGACACTGTTCTGCTTTTGAACACCACGCATTTGCATACAGAGATGCTGCGCTTCAATAACAACGGCAACTCCAAGTGGTTTGAGGGTTTCCTCAATGCAATTACGGATGTCGGTCGTGAGGCGTTCCTGCACTTGTAAACGGCGCGAAAAAGCATCCACTAAACGGGGAATTTTACTCAATCCAACGATGTAACCATCAGGGATGTAAGCGATATGCGCCTTTCCGAAAAATGGCAACAAGTGATGCTCACAAAGTGAATACACTTCAATGTCTTTCACGATCACCATCTGACGGTAATCTTCGGCGAACATAGCTGATTTGAGGATTTCTGCTGGATCAATATCGTAGCCATGCGTCAAAAACTGCATCGCTTTTGCAGCGCGCTCGGGTGTTTTCAACAAGCCTTCACGAGTTACATCTTCACCCGCACCTTTCAAAATCTCTGCATACGCATCCGACATCTGCTTTGTACTTTCAGGTTCGTACGAATCGTTACGCTGATAACCCTTTTCGTTTGCCTCGTCCATTTGATCAACCAAAATATTCTACGAAATTGTTTTCTGTTTCGTACAGTTTAATGCAGTGAATTTGGCATCCATGTGCCTCAATGTGTGGAAGTAACTGCTCCCAAATCTTGATCGCCAGATTTTCTGTGGATGGCATCAAACCTTCCATGAAAGGCACGTCAAGATTTAGATTCTTGTGGTCGAGGGCTTCCACGATTTCTTCCTTAATAATGGTACTCAGGCGTTTCAAATCGATCACAAACCCTGTGAGTGGATCCGGATTGCCTTTTACAGTAACGTATAGATCGAAATTGTGTCCGTGCCAGTTCGCATTGGCGCATTTGCCAAAAACCTCGATATTCTTCTCATCCGACCAATCGGGGCGGGCCAACTTGTGCGCAGCGTTGAAATGTTCCTTGCGGGTTAAATAGATCATGCCTTGAATTGCAGCCGCAAAGATAGGATGCAGTTTCGATTGTTGATCCACACAACGAAATATTTGATAGAACCACACTGAAATGGGCTACTCCTGCTTCTCTTTCCCCGGAACCGGGCGCATAGCAAACGAAAACCCATTTTTATCTTTCAGCCACACCAAATCGGAATAGGCCTCATATTCCTTTTTGCGGTTCGTTTTAAGCACGAAATACACTGGTTTATCAATATTTCCAGATAAATACCAACTGCGCAAGGCATCAATGTGGTAATACCCTTCTGTATCTAAACAGTGATGGGCTTCTTGGGCTGAAAATCCCGGTTTACGGAAATAGAAATACTGCGCAAAGCTCTTAAAATGAAGCGTTTCCACATAAACATCGCGCCCTTGCAACGAAGTATAAAAATCCAATGGCGCTTGTTGCGTGTACCCAGCGATTCGCTTTGGGAAACTCATCAAAAAGATCGATGTACTTAAGATTACGGGAACGAATAACCATGTGATGGCTTGGAACCGCCGCTGGCGGAAGAAGTGCATCGCTGCTACACTGATGCCCAGAATCCAGATGAATCCCGGCAATAAATCCATCCAATTCCAGGTCACTGCCGCTTGTAAATTCCCGACTGCGAATGAGTCCTTCAACAGGGGAAGCACCCAATCGGGATGCATACCCACCAAGGGAATTCCGATCATAGCTAGGCCAATGATGCTTCCCACGAGGAATAAACCCGAAACTTGCCAGAAATTCCAAGCCTGCCGGCCTCTCAGGTATTCTTCCATCGAAACCGCCGCAATCGCACTCAGTGGCAGATATGCCATCGAGGAATAGTGCGCAATCTTGGTTGTAACAACCGAAAACAGGATCATCACCACCCAAAACAAGGTCTTCATCCAAAACAAGAAATCAGGATCTTCGAGCCTCGCCTGCGGATAGCGGAAAAGCGCGCGCAACGCGGGAACCGACATTGGGAAACATCCCAACAATACCACCACAAAATGATAGAAAAACGGCTGTGCATGGCCTGCATCAGGCGTTCTAAACAAGCGGATTTGGTATTCGATAAATTCTTGCAAGAACCACGGTCCGTTCTTGATAGTTTCTGGGATGAACCAGATGCTGGTAACCAATGTGGCAGCAATGGCGCAGTAAATGAGGTGCTTGAATGCAACAATCGCTTTAAACCGCGAACTCATCCAAAAGAAAAACACGGTGAGCAAAGGCAATAGTAAGCCTACCGGACCTTTGGTGAGTACTGCCAAACCGATGAAGATACCCGCTAAAATCGGGTGAAGATTGGCTGCACCGTCTTTGTAAGCCCTTACGGTTTTGGCGATGAACCACACCGACAAGAAGATGAAGTAGTTGAAAACCGGATCAATGATGCCCGATTTGAAATATACGTGAGGCAAAAAGCTTCCAAGCATGCAGAGCGCCCAGAGGAAACCGTAGCGGTCGGATCTTAATTCACGACCAAACTCAAACAAAGTGAGCAGCGTGATGATTCCAAAAATGGCGTTGGGAAGCCTTGCTGCAAATTCATTCACCCCGAAAATATGCATGCAAGACGCCTGCATCCAAAAGAACAAAGGTGGTTTTTCCCAGAAGGGTTGGAAATTGATTTTCACCCGGGCATAATCACCAGATACGAGCATTTCGCGGGCTGATTCTGCAAAGTTGATTTCATCCCAATCGAACAGAGGCGCCGCACCCAAAAATGGGAGGAAGAGCAGTGCGCCGAGGATGAACAAGAGCATCCTGTAATGACTGGTTTGCAGGTTCATCGTTTCTGAATGAAAGGTAAATTGGCCTGAAGTGGGAATCTTTTTTGGAACACGTTGTAAAGGTACAAAGATGCCGGAATGGTGCACATGCCTAAGAAAGCACCAGCAAGCACATCAGCTGGAAAATGCTGAAACAGAGCGATTCGTGAAATCCCTGCCAAGCATGCAAGCGTGGCGAAGACGACTTTCCTCGTTTTAGCGACCGACAGCCAAGCAAGCAAGCCAAACACTCCAAAAGCTGTTGTAGTGTGGCCCGACGGCATGCTGTTGTGGGCATGGGGCTTTATCCCACCGGGGATTTCAAGCGTAAGATCGTGTTGCTCGAACCATAAAACAGGGCGCGGCTCGTCTTTAAAGACTGTGTGTTTCAATCCTTGCGCAAGAGCTGCACCAAGAAGCCAGCTGAGTAAAACAGCTGCTGCGAGAGATCTATTTTGAAACAGGGCGATGAGAACAACAAGCGAGGCTGCGAAGATTCCGTCGCCAACGAAAGTGATCACCTGCCATGCGGAGGTGGGCAGCGGAAGCAGTTGGTTCCAGAAGAGGAAGGCATCGGCTTTTTTGAACAATAGCAAGGAAATAGCGAGGCCAACTGTGGCGATCAGAAGGGGAATGATGGTGGCCAATTGATTTTTCGAACCTTGCATGGGTGCAAAGGTAAAGGCTTCTTTGAAAAATAATACTTTCATAAAACCCTGACTGATTGACACTTTTGATTTTACCTTAGAAAAAAGCATGAATAACGTTTGCTAAAAACACTTTTCAATTATATTTGCAGCCCATTTTGGCGGGGTAGCTCAGATGGTTAGAGCGCAGGATTCATAACCCTGAGGTCACGGGTTCAACTCCCGTCCCCGCTACAAGAAACCTCCTGAATTTCAGGGGGTTTTTGTTTTTTATAGCTGTGGGAATTGAAAGAAGGAAAATCTAGAACAACAATTTAGAAAGTTGGGTTGGGATGTGTTGGGGTTGGTTTTTACATGAGAGCCCTTCTCTATCTAAATGATAGTTTGATGAGAGACGAAATGCTTACAATAACAAATCCCACCTGAAGGATAAATAAATCCAATTATGGCTACAGAAATAGAACACAAGTTTTTAGTTTTCAAAAACATTTGGAAAAAAGTAATTCCAGACAAAAGTGTTGAAATCAAACAAGCCTATTTGCTAACTGATCCTGAAAAAACAATTCGGGTCAGAACAAAAGGTAATTCTGGTTTTATAACGATTAAAGGTAAGTCTAATGGTGCCATCAGACTTGAATTCGAGTATGAAATACCCATTGAAGATGCAAATGAATTAATCAATAAATTTTGTTCCAATCTAATTGAAAAGACAAGACACATTGTAATTCATGACGATAACACTTGGGAAGTAGATGAGTTCAAAGGGCTCAATGAAGGATTAATTGTTGCAGAAATAGAATTAACATGTGAAGACGAGAAATATTCAATACCCAATTGGATCGACAAGAATGTAACAGAAGACCTTAGGTATGCTAACTCTAATTTAACAATCAAACCTTTTACTACTTGGTAAACTTGGATTATAGTTAATTCTTGGTAAAGAGAAAAATTCAAGCTATAAATCTTAATCATATTTAATAAAATAAAAAGAGGTAGTCACATCAAAATTTAAATGCTTTTATATTAGCAACAAGACTCGTGACTCAATAAAACGTCAAGAACAACGCACTTGGAATCAGCCCCTCAAAACCATTTCAGTCACATTCTTTAACTTAATGTTGTAGAAATTAAAATCATCCAAGCTAGGCACTTCTTCTTCGATGATATCGATAACGCAATCTTTTAAAGGAATTGACTCGAATAACAATGAGAAGACACGCCAATCCTCCGTTGATTCAAATTCGAATTGTTGTGGGGCAAGGGGAATATTTATCGCTTCTTTTAAGGCATATTTTTTCTTGCTGCCATGCACTTGAATATGAGTATATGGGGCAATGCGAATCCAACCACCACGATCATACATCCAAGGTGCTATGTATCCAAAATCAATTTTAATGTATTGCGCTCCCATGAGAACACGAAGAATTTTCGGATTCTTTATGATCAGTTCACTAGCATCTACATTAACTAAATAAACATCCTCCGTTTTTTTCATTATGCTAAATTTTCAGTGAATTCCTTAAACCATTTGGGTTTTACAATTTTAACATGTCTGCCTTGGGATAAAAAGTACCTAGCAAGCTCGACAGATGCAATAATCTCAAAGCGAATAAAAGAAGTGCCTTCGTTTTCCTTCTCAATTGTTTGACTTTCATGCAGCGGATATGCTTGGAAATAATGAGTTCCTAATTGACTAACATGAATCTGAATGAGCTCCTTTTTAGCACCAGGTATTGGAAACACACCAAATACATCATTTAGATAAGAATGCACTAATTGTGGGTCGATGAAGTGATAGTTCCGATTAATAAATAAGGGCTCTGTTACTCGATCTAATCCAAATGTCCGAATCTCATCGTGGAGCTCAGAATAACCAATAACATACCATCGATTTTCAAATTCTTTAATTAGAAAGGGATGAAGGAGTATATGATTAAAGGTGCGTTTTTTATAAGAAAAATGAATGAATGATAATGGAATCTTTTCACGACAAGCTTTGTAAATCAACTCAATATGTTCAAATCCACGTGAAGTTGGAGGAATCATCGTTTGAATAACAGGCTCCTTGTTTTCATCAACATTGGCTTTTTCTAATGTTGATGAGAGTATCTTTTCAACAGCATGGTTGAATTTATCGCTCATCCGAGTTCCTCCAATAGACCTGATGATATTAATGGCTTCGCTGATTGCATCAATTTCTTCCTGCCTTAACGAAACTCCTAAAAGGGAATATTCGGAATCCGTATACTCATATCCCCTTTCAGCTCGATTGTATCTTATAGGCGCATCAAATCCATCGGGATAAGGCAATCGCATATTCGCAATGTCCTTTTGAATCGTTTCTTCTGAAGGATAAAAATCAAGTTTGGAATGGCAAGCCTCCATAAAGTCTACCATTTTGGGATAGCGATTCATAGAATTCCGAAGAACACTATCTATCACTTTGTACCGACGAAATGCACTTTTACTAAGGTTCACAGATTTTTTTTCGAAAAATAACAAATTATTTCCACTCCGTACAAATAATACGGAGTTCATATTGTCCTTTGTTTCATCCAAAATTTCTCATTGTGGAAACCATCATCGAAAAGATCATCGAAAAAAGTGTTCAAGAAAAGCAAACAAGGATAACTCGCCTATACAATCCAGCATGTATGGATTTTACAAATAGGCATAGAGTTAAATCAATTGAAGCTACTGAAGAATACACACGCATCGACTTTATATACCGCTCTTCCATGATTTATATCAATGGAGGCTGGATCCAGATGGCTCAAGGTGCATATATTCAACTAGTTGGATCAAAGAAGCGATATGGTTTAATTAAAGCTATCGGGATCCCAATCACTCCTCAAAAGCACTACTTCACAAGACAAGGAGAATTCCATACTTACACGCTCATTTATGAAGCTGTTCCAAAAAACACTTCCAAAATTGACATCATTGAAAAGAAAGACGGAAAAGATTGCTTCAATTTTTATAATGTGGACTTTTCTAAATGGATGACTATTCCACATGCTGCTGATTTGGCTATTTCAAACAATTAATTATGAACCTCAATTTACTTAAAGAAAACATACTTGAGACTAAATTGAATCTGTTAAGAATTCAATTAGAAAAACAAACTGCTATAAAGGACCTGCAGTATGAAAAGGCGGCTAACTTAAGAGAGCAAGAAAAGCAGATCCGTGAGCACATTGAAAATTTGAAATCTGTAGTTATAAAATCTATTCATACTTTAAAAGTCGAACACGGAAGTATTGCCGATTTTATCCTATTACAAGCACTATTACTTGAGTTTCATTCTATTGATTTTCTAAATGATTGCTCATATACACAATCAATAGAAGTTATCGAAAATTACATGAATTGCTACTGGAGAATCAGAGAGCAAATGCAAGATGATCTGATGAAATTCTTGTGTGATGAATACCAATATTTAAGAGTTCAAATTCGTAATTTCAACAACGAATCAGACACATTTAATGCGCAAGAGGCGATATCACGTCTTACATCAATTAGCGATATCATAAATAGGCATTCGAATTAATTGGTTCTGGAAACAGGAAAAGGACCTGATAAAATAAAAAATGCATAAAAACGGTTTACTTCAGTGACTTTGTAAAGCGAGGGCAATTGAAGTTCAAAAAAGATCCGACAGCTTAGAAGTATTTATCTCCAAATTCTCATTTCAGAGAGATTTAACAAACAACATCAGGCACAGGAAAGAAAAATCAATTTAAAATCTGATGCTTAAAAATGGGTGCATCAGATTCTATTATTTCAGGTTCTTTATATTTACATGACAAAAATAAATAATAGACTCCATGAAAATTTCTAATTCTGAAATGACTCATAAAATCGCTTACAACACTTTGGTGATTTTATTGATTACTGCAATTTCATTTGTTGTCTCATCGATTTTGTATTATGGTTGTTACTATGTATCATACTTTTTTGACTGGAAATTTGAGCTAAGCTATTGGCTTTATTGGGTTATCACTGAATCAATTCTGTTGATTTATTATATAAAAACAACCATCTCATCTAAAGAAAAAAAAGGACTCCTGTCAAAAGCAGGAAGACACTATGAGGATACAAATTGGATGTCATCGCATGTCGATAGTGATTATTGGGATCCACCAACTGATTATTACGATAGGCCTTAGTAATTGATCGTCGGATAGAGTACATACTCTGATTTTAACAATAGTCGATTCTGAAATCAACTAGATAATTTATAGGATCAGCGCAGAGTTGAATGAAGCATTTGCTTGGCAATTTTCTCTTGGCTATGCAACTGTTACAAACAGCAATAGATATAAGTCCCTGCAAAACTATGTTCGCGCCATTCGCAGGTTTTAATGAAATCAAGTAGAGTTTAATAAGATTCCAAACCCTCCCATCCTTTTTACTAAAACTTTATCCGTGGATCTCAATCAGCTCTGCTACCACTTGCCTCAAACTTTGCACTTTCATATTCACAAACTCTCGTGAATAGTTCTTAATAAAACAATAATTCACAAAGGGTAATTCGATCGATTTTGCAGTATAAATTTGCTGCGCACACACTAAAATGTTCAAGCGAACATTCTAGGTGGTGAATCATTGATAACGAAAACCTGCATGACTAAGCAATTCAGTCAATTCATAATTATCATCTTCCTCTTGTTTTGCAACAATGTTCGTGGTCAACGAAAAGTTCAAACTACAGCACTGGGGGTTTCGGCGATCTACAATTTCCAAACAGAATCATTCGGTAACGGGCTTCGCTTGGCGATTCCTATTGGGAACCACTTTACCTTAGTGCCACAACTGAGCTATTTCTATCCCTTCAACCAAGTGCATGAACTGCACGAACAGGTGAACCTGCACTATATACCATTCCGCCTTGGCGCTTTTTCTCCTTATCTCATTGGCGGTGTTTCAGCAAACCAATGGTTTAATTACGCAGAATCTCCATACAAAAATGCCAGCCCTTTGTCTATTTTAGCTGAAGTGGGCGGTGGGGTAACATTTCGCCGTAAGCGTTTAGGGATTTTTGCAGAACAACGCTACAATCCTATTTGGGAGGAAGGATCATTGCATGCAGGTGCATTGCTCTATTTCAAGAAAAATAAGAAACGCCGCGGCGGAAAAGGCAACGAATGTCCAGCTTACATGTAAAAACAGATCATGAAAAACTTACGCTTATTTTCAGTCATTCTTTTGGTTGCATCAGGTTGGATGATGACCAATAGCTGCTCAAAACAAAGAATCGAAGAGCCCATCCTCAATGCCTATTCGAAACCTGAAAAATTCATGTACGACAACCGTCCTGAAGAACAGGTATTCATTATCAATGGAGACTCAGCAGGACCAATCATCGGAAACCAAGGCACCCACCTCTGGATGGACAGCACTCTTTTCATGTTCGCCGATAGCTCGGATGTACCCTACCCGATCACAATAAAGCTAATCGAATTGTACAAAGCGAAGGATATGATGTTGTTCGAAATGCCAACGGTTGCCCAAGGAACACCACTTGTTACTGGTGGAGAAATCCGTGTTCGTGCACTCAAAGGAAACCTACCCATTTACCTCAAACCTAACAAGATTTACGCTGCGCAGATGCCTTCGGAGACACCATTGAGTGCTATGTCGATCTATTATGGCAGTGAAATCAGCGACAATTTGTTCGATTGGTTCGATCAAGCTTCAGCAGTTTCAAGCAACCCGGGCATCAACGCCTTAGAACAAATCAATACCGATTCTACCTTTTACAGTTTACTCATCCCAATGCTAGGATGGATCAATGCAGATTTCCTTTACACCTGGAGCAGCAGCAATGCCACTTTGAAACTCGAGTCGGATGTTGACGATCTCACCAATGTGGTGAAATATGCTTTCTACCCTCAAACGCGCTCGGTAGTTCAGTTTTATGGAAACACTTCTATCAACCTCCCTTCTGGCGAACCTGTAACCATCGTTTGCTTCGCTATGAACACGCAAGGTGTGATGTTTAAGTACATCGAAACCGTGAATCCCAATGCTGGTGAAAACATCGTGAATGTAACCATGTCGCAAGTTACTGAAGATGGGTTGCTGACTTTGATGAATGATTTGTAAGTCTTAAAAAGTACAACGTATTTCGTAATTCGTATTTCGTATTTCGTATTTCGCTTATTCACAACGTTGTAATTAATACGTTGTACGTTGCACCTATTTAGCTAATACGATCATTCATCCACGGTCTAAAGTTCGAGGCTACGAATAATCCTAAATTATTTGATTAAGATTGGGGCATCCTCCCCCCGGACTAAAGTCCGAGGCTGAGGGGAATTAATTGTAGCACTTTTCCCTTTCTCCTTTCCACTTCGCTAATACGATCATTCATCCCCGGACTAAAGTCCGAGGCTGCAGGTAATTAAGTGTAGCAAATTATGCTAAAGACTCAATACTAAGTACTCAAGACTCAATACCAAAGACTAATTCACCTGCACCAACCTCGTCGCTACCCTGCCATCTGCCGTAACCACACGAACCAAATAACTGCCAGAAGGAAGGTGCGACACTGGCAATTTAACACTGTGGTTTCCTTTCGAAACCGGAATGCGCCCCAATGATCTTCCTTGGAGGTCGTTCAGTTCAACATATTCAACAACTTCGTCTTTCCAGGTAATTTCAACTAGATCTTTAGCAGGATTCGGAAAAACCATCAATTCGAAGCTCGAATCTTTCGCGGTTTTCAGACCTAAACTGCTGTCGATTTCTGCAAAAACATATTCTCCAAGCATCACACTGTCTAAAACGAAATAGCCGAATTTATCGGTTATGCTTGTGAATGTGGTTCTTGCAGCATCGGTTACTTGCCAATCGCTGCGATTGTCGGGGCGATACAACAAAAATAATTTTGATTCGTCGGTTACCAAATCTTGGTCTAGCCAACCTGCTGAAGAGCTAGCAGTTCGGCCATTGTACGAAAACTTCATCGTTGCTTCAAAGCCAGGCTTCAAAATCCCATCTACCTTCCAATAACGGTTAGGCGACAAACGATACATCGCAAACGGCTGCTTAAATGGATCTGGCTTCACCCAAAAATGATCTACTCGAAGTAACACAGAATCCTGAATAGCATTCACATCAACTTCCAAAAGTGAGTTGGTCCATGCGGAATTTGCAGCTGTCTTGATAAACCGCTCTTCGCCCGTAACTGCCTGAGAAATCTTCTCTCCACGGTTCAGGTAAACCATCACAGGTTCAAAGTCGATGTCAACATCCACATAACCATTCGGACCACTCAACAAGGCTGATCGGGTTTCAAGACTAAAGTCTGGACGTCGAAACGCGATTTCAAGTGGTACATTTTGGTAATTGTGTGTGTTTCCAGCCGATTTCTGACTGTAAAACACACGCACGCCTGCTCCAACCAAGGCAGTTGAATCCACTTCAAAACCAGCCCAGCCAGGAGTATCCACCCAATCGGCAAAATAATCGTTGAGATCCAAACCTGTTGGAGCTTCCAAAGCATCGCGCAGATCGTTCGAATTGGCATCAGCGAAACTGTAGGTTTGCATGTAATTCCGTAATCCCACAAAAAACAAACTGTCGCCCATGTAGGTGCGCAAGGTGTGAATCTTGTCGGAAGGCAATTCATACGTGTGGTTGCTGTAAGTATAATCGTTCGGAACGTTGCTCAAGGGCCAATATCCACCATCGCGCACATGTGCGAAATTCAACATCAATCGGTGATTTACGCGCACTTCACTATCGTAGGTAGAACGCGAAATCAACCATTCATCGAACAAACGCTCAGTGTAGGATGCAAAACCTTCATTCAACCACATGTGAGCAGCCGATTCACATGTCGCCAAATCGCCAAACCAATGGTGCGAAAGCTCATGTGCCATAATGTGCTGATTACCTGAAGCTCCAGCGCTCAATAAATCGCGTGGAAATGCAATGTTTGTAGCATGCTCCATCGCGCCTGCTTGAAACGGAACCGAAACATAACCCACACGATCCCACTTGTAAGGACCAAAATGTTCCTCGAAAAGATGAAAGATCGGCTCCAAACTCACAAACGAATTCTTCATCGTGGTTGTATCCGCGGCAAGCGCTACCAACTTCACGTTCAGCGCAGGATTCAGCAAACTGTTGTAGGTGTAATTCACTTCCTGAAAAGGCGCTACAGCCACCGATGCCAAATAGGTCGGAATCTGCTGATTCAACTGCCAAACCATTGTGCGCAGGTTGTTTTCCACTACGTTGGATAGGAGAAGCCCGCCACAGTATGCTTTCAAGTTAGAAGGGGTAATCACAGAAACAGTGAAGGTGCTGCGTTCTACGAAATTGTCGAAACAAGGAAACCACACTCGCCCGAAGTTGTGCGGAATCGCATCGAATCCAACACCAATATTGTACGCATAATTGCCCGAAAAACTGAAGCCTCCAAACCCCGATGCGTCTTCTACCGGAGTACCTTGATAGAACACTTCGACAGATGATGAATCGCTGGTATTCAAGGCTTCTGAAAGTGTGATGTTCAATTGCGGATCGGTGTGACTAAACACTAAAACGTTACCGTTCTGCCGCACCGAATCAACCGTTAGGCCTTCCAAATCCAACACAATCGAACTGATTTGATCCACCTTCGCTTTAAAATCCACCACGCATCGAGCATGCAATTCGTTCACTGGAAGTGTCGAAAAATCTAGATAAATCGAATAATGTGTGATATTGATACTGTCGCTTCGCGTATCGATATAATCGGAGGCTTGATTCCTGTTTGATTTGGTCTTGTTGCTGCACTGTGCGGAGGCTTGAGCCACAACGAATTGCGATACAAGTAAACTTGTAAAAAGCAGTAAACTTTTCATTTTCATAGATCACAAATTTGCAGAAAAAAGACGCTTGAAACACCGCTTCCACCGAACCAAAATTCGGTTCTTCTCAATTTTGCACTTTCAATTCTACTTGCAATTGTCGCAGATCCCTTCAGCGCTGAGCTGGATTTTCGAAAGCATAAACCCAGCAGGCAAGTTCACTTCAGGGTAATCGTCGACCGCAAGGCAAAACACATTCATACAGGTATTGCAGTGGAAATGCAAATGTTGATCATCGTGGCGATGCACCGTGCAATCATCCTGGCACAAAGCATAACGCGCAATGCCATCACGGCCAAGCACTTTATGAACGATGCCCTTTTCTTCCAACGTATTTAGAGCACGATACAAGGTTACCCGATCGGCATCACCATTAAATGCACCTTCGAGTTCGGCATGACTCACGGCATGTTTCCGCTCCTCCATGAATGAAAGCACTTTTCGACGAACTGGTGTGTTCTTCAAACCATGCTCACTGAGTAAATGTGCCGAACGATCCATGCGACAAAGTTAAAAAAAGAACCAGATGCAACTGAATTGCATTTGAAACAAATTGCTACTTTTGCTTTCGAATTTGATCCTTCCTTGTGCTGAACAGATGCTTCCGTTTGATATTGTTGATGCTGCTGATTTTGTCGGCAAACAACAATTTTGCGCAAACCATCGCTAACATTTCAGGAACGATAACCGACGAACAGGGCACTCCACTTCCTGCTGTTACAGTTTTTATCCACGAAGTGTCGAAATCAACCCAAACCAATAACCTCGGAGAGTTCAAAATTTCAGGCATCAAGCCCGGAAACTACCATCTTCACTTGCATCTGATTGGTTACAAGGCTGCAGAAATCGACCTGACTGTAGCGGCCATGAACGAACCGCTCAAAATCACCTTGCAACAGGCATCCATCGAGTTGAACAACATCACCATCGAGGAAAGCATCTTGAAATCTGGACAAAGAGAGCAATCTCAATCGATGCAAGTGGTTGATAAAGAATTCATGCTCAAAAACGGCAATGCTTCCTTGGTGAAAATCCTCGAGAATATTCCCGGCGTGAGTTCAATCAATACCGGACAAGGTGTTTCTAAACCAGTCATCCGTGGAATGGGCTTTAACCGTGTGGTGGTTGCCGAAAATGGTATCAAGCAAGAAGGGCAACAATGGGGCGGCGACCACGGTTTGGAGATCGATCAGTTTGCAGTTGACCGTGTGGAAGTCTTGAAAGGCCCGTCATCTTTGATGTATGGCTCTGATGGGATCGGTGGAGTTGTAAATATTCGTCCTGCGCCAGCTCCCGAACTCAACACCACACAGTCGGCATTGCTACTAACTGGTCGTTCTGTGAATGATTTCGTGGGTTTGTCGGGTATGGCATCCATCAATAAAAACGATAAATTCTTCCGCGCTCGAATCTCTGTGCAAGACTACGCCGATTACCGTGTTCCGGCAGATTCGTTCATCTACAATTCCTACATCTTACCGATCGAAAACAAGCGCCTCAAAAATACGGCTGGCCGCGAAAGAAACGCCCAGTTCATGATGGGCACAAGCAAGAAATGGGGATATTCGACGCTCACATTCAGCGTGTTCGATCAAAAAGTCGGACTCTTCTCAGGTGCTCATGGCATCCCGCGTAGCTACGAACTAAAACACGATTCAACCCACCGCGACATCGACCTGCCATACCAACGCGTGCAGCATTACAAGGCTCTTTCGAACACCAGTTTGATGATTGGGAAGCACTGGATGGAAATCGATTTGGGCTATCAGTTCAACCACCGGAGAGAATTTTCTTCTCCACATGCACACGGGAAAGGCCCACAGCCACAAGGAGATGTGGAGCTAGAGTTCAAGTTGCAAACCATCACTTCGAACGTGCGCTTCCATTATGAAGGACAACACGACCTTAAATGGGTGTTCGGAATCAACAACAGCGTGCAGCAGAACCGCATCGGAGGCTTCAGTTTCCTCATTCCGGTCTACAACAATTTCTCCTCGGGAGCCTTCGCGTTTATGCGGAAAGAAATCTCCAAGAAGCTGATTTTAAACGCAGGCATCCGTTACGATTACGGGAACATCCGCGCCGACCGCTATCTGCGAGCCATCTATGCCGATTCGGTGACCATTTCGGGCTACGAACAAGCGAGTCCGAATATCAACCGAACTTTCAACAATGCCTCTGGAAGCACTGGGTTCTCTTGGTTTCCAGCAGAAAAGCTCAATGTGAAATTCAATCTCGGATCGGGTTTCCGCATGCCTACAGCGCCCGAGCTCACTGCAAATGGAATTCACCATGGCTCGTTCCGTCACGAAATGGGCGATTCCACACTAACTTCCGAACGCGGCTACCAGAGCGACTTGTTGGTGAAATACGCCACCAAAAAGTGGGAGATCAGTGTGAGTCCATACTTCAATTATTTCGACGGATTCATCTTCCTCGACCCAACTGCTGAGTTTTCGTTGCTGCCCGATGCTGGACTTATTTATCGTTTCAACCAAGCCGATGCCATTCATTACGGAGCTGAATTTCAGTCGGATATACACATCACCGAGCATTTGCACTTTGGCTTGAGCGGACAATACGTTGCGGGTTGGAACCTCGAAACCAGCTATTCGTTGCCGTTCATGCCGCCTGCCCAACTGAGATCGGATATAGAATACGAGTGGGAAAAATGGGGCAAACGCCTCAAGGATGTTTACATCGGACTTCAGTGGCAGGGTGTTTTCGACCAAAACGATGTGGCGAGAAACGAGCCCGAAACGCCCGGATTCAGCCTCATAAACCTCAATTTCGGAACAGGCATCCAAGTGGGGAAACAAACCTGGAAATTGGTACTCAATGTCCAGAACGTATTCGATACCAAGTACTTCGCACACCTCAATCGCTACAGGATGTTGAACCTTCCTGAAGCTGGTCGAAACGTAATGTTCAGCGTTTTAATCCCCTTCAAAAGCACGTTAAAACCATGATGAGCAAGCTCTTAGCATTGGTTCTTTTGCCTGCTTTGCTGTTGCAGTGGTTTCCCGACACCTTGCATGCGGTGTGGCACGATGAAAACCATGCGCATACTATCGATTTCGCTACCGCGGAAGATTGCCTCAGCGAAGCACACGTGCATTGCAACCACGATGAGGTGTTGTGGATGCCTGCAGCGCTTCATGAGGGCATTTGGATTCAATGGAATTCTCCAATCCTCACACGGTGCTATTTACCGTCGGAAACATCCGCGGAGCGCAACGTAACACAAACGACTGGAGGAAGAGCGCCACCTGAAATGATTTGATCATCAGTCAATTCATTTCAAACTCTAACAAATTAATCATGAAAAAATACATTCTTCAAATACTTTCTATCATACTCGTTTTTACTGTTGGCTTCTCCTCTTGCAAGAAAGATGAGGTTGACAATACTGCTCCAGTGATTTCTTCAGTGAGCGAACCTCTCGATAACGACACCCTCATTTCGGGAAATGAACTCCATGTTGTTGCAACCATTACCGACGATGTGGAGCTTTCTCAAATCAAAATAGACATCCACAGTGCTGCTGATGGACATTCGCACGGTAAAGTTGCGGCAAGTGGTTATTGGGAAAAAATTGTAATCCTCAATTTAACAGGTCAATCGCAATCTATTCACGAATACATCGATATTCCTGCTGATGTTGCAGCGGGCACCTACGATATCATCATGACAGCTGTAGATAAATCGGGCAACACCAGTGAAATCGTTGAGCGTGATGTATTCATCCGTAACTCGAGCGATTTAATTGCACCCGTAATAACCGTAACCGCGCCAGTTGCCGGTTCGAGCATCACTGCCGGCACCGACCTGATAATTCAAGGCGATGTGGTCGACAATTCTGCACTGAGTGCACTCGAAATCAAGGTTTACAGAGGTACAACATTGGTTTCAGACAACGACATCGATCTTGCTGCTGCAAGTTACTCGATCAACCAAACCATCAGCACAACTGGCTGGACACCTGGCACCTATACCATCGAATTGGTGGCTTACGATGATGTGTTGAACGTAGCCGACTTAGATTTGGAAATCACCGTGAACTAATCGTTCATTGGTAAAAACGAAAAAGCCCTGATGGAATTAAATCTATCAGGGCTTTTCAATTTATATGCACTTTATGTGTGTAGAAACTTCTCTTTCAACAAGGCCATTTTAATAGCAGTGGAGGCGGCTTCATCGCCTTTGTTGCCATGAATACCACCACATCGATCGAGAGCTTGTTGCATGTTGTTTACAGTGAGCACACCATAAATTACTGGCGTTGTTTGCGCACTGCAGAGATTCGCTAGACCTTGTGTTACACCTTGGCAGATGTAATCGAAGTGCGGCGTATCGCCACGAACAACCACACCAATGCAAATCACTGCATCAGCATTGCTCATGTTCACGGCCATTGTAGCCGCAGAAACGAGCTCCCAAGAACCTGGCACTGAAATCAATCGGATTTTATTGGAATCAGCACCGTTTGCGATTAAGGTTTCGATGCAACCTTTCTCTAAAGCCGAAGTGATTTCGCGGTTCCATTCAGCGACAATCACAGTAAAATGAAAATGGTCAATGCTACCTGCATTGACCATTTTTTCTGATGATAAGTTTTGGTTTGCGCTAGACATTATTTGCCACCTTTTTGCTTGAGCATAAGTTCTGCACGAGCAATATATTTTTCAGCTTCACGACCTTCTGAAGACTGGAAGTATTCTGTACGAATTTTATTGTAAGCCTCAAGTGCTTTTGTGTAATCACCTTTTCCTTCGTAAGCCAATGCAGCTTTCATCAAGTACATTGGAGTGGTGAAAGAGTTTTCGTTTTTACCAGCAGCTTTTACATACAAGTCGATTGCTTCATCTACTTTACCAAGTTCCATTGAAGCATCACCTTTCACACCCAACGACATTGCGCTAAGCATGATATCGTCTGCATCAAATTGATCCATTTGATCGATTGCTTCTTGGTATTTACCGAGGTTCAAATAGCAAACACCAGCATAGTAATGTGCTAGGTTTCCAGTTTTGGTTCCGCCGTAGTTTTCGATGATTGAAAGGAAGCCTTCAGCTTTGTCTTTACCGTTAAGAGCAAGATTGAAAGAATCTTTCTCGAAATAACGTTCAGCACGGAAAATAGCTGATTGTGCTTCTACCTCAAGCGGCTTCACAACAAATTGATTGTAAGCTAAGTATCCACCAACCACTACGATAATTCCGGCTAAAACGCCTAAAAGGACATTACGGTTCTTTTCGATGAAAAGCTCTGATTTTGAGAGAGCATCCTCAACGTTTGCAATCGGATCTTTTGTTGTTTCGGTTTTCTGAGACATAATTTATATCACGCAAAATGAGGCGCAAAAATAGATTTTTTTTCGAATCAAAAGCCATGAATCTAAAAGATAGATGCAAATTAGTGCGATGCTTGATTTTGTGAAGAAATTACAATAGGCTAGATCGTCAATTTCAGCACCTCCCTCCTATCTTTGCGATCAATGGAACTCAAGAGCCTTTCGCTGGTAAATTTCAGAAGTCACCGTGATGCCGCATACAACTTCACGGAAGATGTTGCTGTATTCACAGGGCCCAATGGCGCTGGAAAAACCAATGTTCTTGATGCGATTCACTACCTTTCTTTTTGCAAAGGTTTTCTCAATCCAACCGATTCTCAAAACATCCATTTAGGTGAGCCTTTTTTCTTGATTGAAGGAAAATTCAAGCTCAATGAGAAAAATGAACAGATCTCTTGCGGTTTGAAACGTGGTCAAACCAAAATCTTCAAACGCAACAGCAAGGAATACGCAAAGCTTTCCGAACATATTGGTTTGTTTCCATTGGTTTTGATTGCTCCAACCGATATTGTACTGATCTCTGGAGGCAGTGAGGAACGCAGGAAATTCACCGATACGGTGATTTCTCAGTTCGACCGCAATTACCTCGAACACCTCATTCGGTACAACAAAATCGTACAGCAACGCAATGCCTTCCTCCGCCAGGGGCAGAACGACCGCTCGATGCTCGAAGTGCTGAATATGCAGCTTTGCAGGTATGCCCCTGAAATTTACGAGGCCCGAAAGTCCTTTTTAAATCGCATTGCTCCACTATTTAGCAAGTATTATCAAATTCTCAGTAGCCACAACGAAGAAGTGAGTTTGGTGTACGATTCTGGTTTGAATGAATACCCGATGGAGGATCTTCTCGAACGTTCTGTTGAGCGAGATCGCGTTATGCAATACACCACCGAAGGCATCCACAAAGATGACCTAGAAATTCGTGTAAACGGCTTTCCATTAAGACGTTATGCAAGCCAAGGACAACAGAAGTCGATTCTCATTGCTTTGAAACTTGCACAGTTTGATGTGATGGCGGAATTGAAGGGCATCAAGCCGCTGCTATTGCTCGACGATATCTTCGAAAAGCTAGACCAAGATAGAATTACAGCGCTGATGACCTTGGTGAGTCAGCAGCATTTTGGTCAAATTTTCATCACCGATTCTCACCCGGAACGTGTAACAGACATTTTGGGCTCAATTGATTGTCCTTACGACCGTTTTAGCATTGAATTGCTTCAGCAAACTAGTCAAGATTAAACTGAAAATGGCTAAAAGAAAATCCAACGAAAGTCCGGTTTCAGATCTTATCGATTTGATGATGAGCCAGTATGGATTGTCAGAGGGGTACAAAGAATACCAATTAATTCAGGCATGGTCGGAAGTTGCGGGTGTAATGGTCGCCAATCGCACATCGTCGATAAGAATTCAACACGGCATTTACTATGTCACGATCGATTCTCCTGCTCTTCGCTCCGAGTTGAGTTTCTTGCGTGCAGGATTGCTTCAACGCCTCAATGAAATCGCAGGCAGTCGATTTCCAATCAAAGACATCGTTTTTCGTTGATTTACGGCTTCGCGTAACGCGGATCGTTGATCATTTCGAAATCGGTGAGCGTTTTCAAAAAGGCCACCAACGCTGCTTTATCTTCAGTTGAAAGCTGCAAACCACCTGGCATTTGTGGGCCAAACGAGCCATCCAAAGTGCTAGAGCTCTTCACTTGATTGTAGTGCTCAACAACCTCTTCAAGTGTATTGAACCTTCCGTCGTGCATGTATGGTGGAGTAAGTTCGATGTTTCGCAAACTCGTCACCTTGAACTTTGCCCGGTCTGCAGCCAAACCTGTTACCAATTCACGACCAAAATCCACAAAATCAGTATCTACATCCAAACCGTTGTTGAGATAACGGTCGTTCTCGAAATTATCACCTCCATGGCAGTGGCGACAATCAGCACCTGATGCATCTGGGAAAGCAGGATTGTATTCTGTATTAAATAGAAATTCCCCTCTTTCCTCTTGGGCAGTGAGGCTCACATTACCTTTCAGATATTCGTCGTATTTGGAACGGTTCGAGACGATCGAATACATAAATTGTTCGAGTGCTTTCCCAATCAATTCGGTTGATACACTTGATGTTCCAAACGCCTTTTTGAATTGAGCTGGATAATTTGATGAAGCCTGAAGTTCTGAAACCAATTCAGGAAGCATTTGGTGCATTTCGATAGGATCCTGAATTGGAATTAATGCTTGATCACGCAGCAAAGTGCTTCGTCCATCCCAAAAGAAACCGCTGGTATTCCATAGTAAATTAAAAACTGCCATGGCTTGACGGCCACCTTGGATTCCATGAATTCCTGTTGAAAAACGATTGATATCAGAAAATGCATTCTCCTGCTTGTGGCAACTGGCGCAAGACATAGAATTATTTCCCGACAAGAGGTTATCATAAAACAGCATTCTGCCCAATTTCACCCCTTCAACCGTGAGGGGATTGTCGGAAGGAATATTGGGCGTTGGAAAGATCCCGTAATCGAGGGTGTATGGCTTGTTTTCTTCGGTTGGAAGTTCTTCCTCGGGCTCTTCATCCTTTTTACAAGCAATAAAAATGATTGATACCAACAGAAAAAATGAAGCGTATTTTACAAGTCTACTGTTCATGGACGAAATTCTGAATTTCCTGCAAAAGCAGCGTCAGTTAAAGATTTCAAGAAAGCCACAAGGTCATCTTTTTCTTCTTGGGTTAATCCCAAAGGCTTCACGAATTGACTTTTGTTGGGGTGAATTACTCCACCAGAATTGTAATGCTCAACAATGCTTTCGAGCGTTTGCTTAGATCCATCGTGCATATAAGGCGCGGAGAGTTCAATGTTTCGCAAACTCGGTACTTTAAATTTCGCTCGATCAGTTTCAATGCCCGTTACACGAAAACGTCCAGAATCGGCGTAAACAGTGTACAAGCCGTTGTTTTCGAAGGTATAATTGGTAAAATCAAAACCACTATGGCATTTTGAGCAATTGGTTTTATCGCTTAAAAAAAGCTGAAGTCCACGTTTTTCCTGATCGTTGAGCGCGCCGAAATCTCCCTTTTGGATGTAAGCATCATAACGAGAATTTCCGCTGATCAATGAGCGCTCAAACGTAGCAATGGCGCGGGTAATCACAAATGGATCCATGTCGCGATTGTAACATGCTTGTGCAGCATCAACGTATTCTGGAATTTGCTTTAACCGTTCAGCGATATCTACGATGTTGGTGTTGAATTCATCGTGTTCTTGAATGGGCACCAAAATCTGCATTTCGAGTGTTGGAACTCCACCAGCACGCGTGAAATAAGGATGATAAGCAACGTTAGCGAGCGTTGGAGCATTGCTTCTTCCAACTTTGCCACTGTCGCCTAAACTGAGTGCTACATTGTCGCTGAATGCCAATTCTGGCTTGTGACACGAACCGCAACTAACAGTATTGTTAAGCGATAGCGCCTTTTCGTAAAATAATTTCTTGCCTAATTTCCAACGTTCAATGGTAAATTGGTTGTCGTTGGGAAATTCGATTTTAGGAAACCCTG